>WFLY01000115.1 GCA_009177215.1 Bacillota bacterium | reverse complement strand
AGCAGGATAGAAAGGAGCCTCACAGATGTCAAATATTCCCAATCTATATGAAATATATAAATATTTTAAAGCGAACTTATATCCGATAATAGCCATAGCAGAGCATTCGGAGACAGGCGAACAGCTTGTGATTTATCAGGCGCTTTACGGTGATTTCAAAATATATGCTAGAGAGCTTTCTATGTTTATCAGTCCGGTGGATAAGGAGAAATATCCGGATGTAGGACAGGATTATCGCTTTGAGCTGCAGGGTGCGGATGTAAGGCAGAGGGAGCCTATACAGATAAAGCTGGTCGATAATACTTTGCCGGAACCGGAACTCGCGGAGTCTCAAGGATTGCAGGGAAAGAATGCAGAAGAGGATGAAATAGAACCGGCTTTGGACCCTATGCTTTTGGAATTTCTGGACGCCGATACCTATGAGCAGCGGCTGAATATTCTGACAGGCTTACATCACCGTATTACGGACGAGATGATTACCACTATGGCTGTGGCATGTGATGTGGAGGTGGAGGAAGGCTCTCTGGAGGAGCGCTATAACGCACTCAAGACCTGTCTGCTCACGTTGGATAAATATGAATGCAACCGTCTTCGCCAGTAAGTGACAGGGCTTTGGCAGGCATACCTTATCCGGTTCAGATATGCAGCTTACTGAAAGATTGCTGTGGGTTCCCTTGGAAAAGGAGCTTGCGTATGTCATATCAATTAGAGGAAAAAATGGTTATCGGCGTATCTTCAAGAGCGCTGTTTGACCTGACAATAGAGAATGAGATTTTTGAGAATGATGGGGTAGAAGCTTATTGCAGATATCAGGTGGAACATGAGCAGGATATTTTGAAACCGGGTCCGGGATTTGGGCTGATTAAGGCGCTGCTGTATCTGAATGAGCTGCAAAGGGAAAAGGAGCGGGTGGAGGTAATTATCATGTCCCGCAACAGCCCGGATACCTCGCTTAGAGTGTTTAATGCCATAAAATATTATGGATTACGGATTTCAAGAGCAGTGCTTGTAAGCGGAGCGTCGTTAGCGCCTTATCTTGCGGCGTTCCATACGGACTTATTTTTGTCCGCATATGAGGACGATGTGCAGTGTGCCATAGACAGTGGTATTGCGGCGGGAATTATCTGTACGGAGAACGTACTGAGGCAGAGNAGCNGCGNCATCGGAACCGGTGCAGTGCANTCNGGNANCGGCGGCACCACTGTTAATGTAACAAGATTTCCGTTTGCGGGAGAGCAAATCCGCATAGCTTTCGATGGTGATGCGGTGCTTTTTACGGATGAATCGGAACGGATTTATCAAGAGAAGGGGTTGAAGGCGTTTGAGGAAAATGAAAGCCTGTATGCCAGACAGCCATTAAAGGAGGGTCCCTTCGCACAATTTCTGAGAAAGCTTTCGGATTTGCAGAGAGAGCTTGGGGTGGATAACTGTCCAATCCGAACGGCACTTGTAACCTCAAGGAGCGCGCCGGCCCATGAGAGAGTGATTCGCACCCTAAGAGCGTGGAATGTGAGGGTGGACGAAGCATTTTTTTTGGGAGGAATAGAGAAAAAGGATGTGCTTGACGCTTTCGGGGCACAGATATTTTTTGATGACCAGTCCGTGCATACTTTAAGCGCGGCAAAGAAAGTACCCTCGGCAAGAGTGCCCTACCGAAAGGATAGAAGGAGAGAAGATTTTAGCAATGAAGTACAGAAATATCGTACCGGCTGAATTCATAGACAGACCCAATCGTTTCGTCGCTCATGTGAAAATAGACGGCAGACAGGAAACGGTACATGTGAAAAATACGGGAAGATGCAGAGAGCTTTTGCAAAAGGGCGCCAAAGTGTATTTGGAAAAAAGCGATAATCCCAGCCGTTCCACCGCCTACGATTTGGTGGCGGTGGAGAAGGGGGAGCGTCTTGTCAATATGGATTCTCAAGCGCCAAACAGGGTGGTGGAAGAGTGGCTTTATACAAAAGCTCTTTTCCAAGACCTGATTTTAGTGCGTCCGGAAACAAAATATGGAAATTCCAGATTTGATTTTTATGTGGAGACGAAAAAGGAAAAAATATTTATTGAGGTCAAGGGAGTGACATTAGAAAATGAGGGTGTGGTAAGCTTTCCGGATGCTCCTTCCGAAAGGGCGGTAAAGCATGTGGAGGAGCTGATAAGGGCAAAACAGGACGGCTATCGGGTATTTGTGATTTTTGTGATTCAAATGAAGGGTGTGGAATATTTTACCCCTAATGCTGCTACTCATGAGGCGTTTGCCAAAGCCTTGGAGCAGGCGGCGCAGGAGGGAGTGGAGATACTTGCCCTTGACTGCGAGGTGGCGGCAGACAGCCTGCAAATTCGTAAGAAAGTACCGGTATGCTTAAACCATTATAGAAAAAATTTACCTGATGTTAAGATAAAATTAAGCTTAGGAGAGCTTTCGGCAATTCCCAAACCACTTCTAAAGTGGTATGATAATCACAGACGTATTCTGCCTTGGCGGGAAGAACCAACACCTTATAGGGTCTGGGTTTCCGAGATTATGTTGCAGCAGACCAGAGTGGAAGCGGTGAAGCCTTATTTTGAGCGTTTTATGAAAGAATTGCCGGATATTAAGGCATTGGCAGACGCAGACGAGGAAGAGCTTTTGAAGCTTTGGGAGGGCTTGGGCTATTACAACCGTGTGCGCAATCTTCAGAAGGCGGCACTGCAAATATTGGAGGAATACGGCGGGCAGATGCCGGAGGAGTATGAGGAGCTTTGCAAGCTAAAGGGAATAGGAAGCTATACGGCAGGAGCAATTTCTTCCATTGCTTATGGTCATGCGGATCCGGCGGTGGATGGTAATGTGCTTCGGGTTCTTTCACGCCTCAGAGAGGATAGCAGATCCGTTTCCGATACAAGGGTAAAGACAGAGGTGGAGAAGGAGCTTAAGCAGGTAATACCTGAGAACAGACCGGGAGATTTTAATCAGGCAATAATGGAAATAGGGGCATGTGTCTGTATTCCCAATGGCGCTCCTCATTGCGAAGAATGTCCATTGGCACAATTTTGCCGGGCGTATCAAAACGGTACTCAGCTGCAATATCCTCATAAAGATAAAGCGAAAACCCGAATTATAGAAGAAAAGACCGTTCTGATCATAAGGGATGAAGGCAGGGTTGCCGTCCGAAAGCGGGAGAACAGAGGATTGCTTGCCGGGATGTATGAATTTCCTTCTATGCAAGGATATTGTACGGCAGAACAGGTCACAGAATACCTTGCAGATAACGGTATGAAAATTCTTCGCATTACGCCGCTTCAGGAGGCAAAGCATATTTTCACTCATAAGGAGTGGCACATGAAGGGATATATGGTTCAGGTGGATGAGCTGGAGCCTAAAAGCGCCAAGGAAGCAAAATTAGGATGGCTTTATATCGAGCCGGATGAGGCACGTGAGAAATATCCCATACCTTCCGCTTTAGAGATGTATACAAAATATCTAAATATTAAATTAGGAATTAAAAGATTCAGAGAGGAGCAGTAAAAATGAAGTTATTATCCATAGCTATTCCCTGCTATAATTCCGCAGGTTATATGGGAAAATGTATCGAGTCCTTACTTGCAGGGGGCGAGGATGTGGAGATTTTAATAGTGGATGACGGTTCTGTTAAAGATAACACCGCTCAGATTGCCGATGAATATGCTGCAAAATATCCCACTATCATCAAGGCAATTCACAAGGAGAATGGCGGACATGGCTCCGCAGTGAACACAGGCATTGAGAATGCAACGGGGCTATATTTTAAGGTTGTGGACAGTGATGACTGGGTGAAGGAAGAGGCTTATCTGCAAATTCTAGCAAAGCTAAAGGAGCTTACAGGGGGAGCAGAGACACTTGATATGCTTGTGAGCAATTTTGNTNNTGAGAAAGAGGNCGAAAAGNGTAAGAAGGTTATGCATTACCGCCATATTCTCCCTCAGGACNGATTGTTTACATGNGAGNACTGCCATCATTTTATGAAAGGGCATTATATTTTGATGCATTCGGTTATTTTCCGCACTAAGCTATTGCAGGAAAGCGGTATCAGGCTGCCGGAGCATACCTTCTATGTGGATAATCTCTATGTGTTTGAGCCGCNTCCCTATGNGAAGCATCTTTATTATCTGGATGTGAATTTTTATCGATATTATATCGGCCGTGAAGGCCAGTCGGTCAACGAAAGTATTATGATTTCCCGCATAGACCAGCAGATTCGTGTGAATAAGCTGATGATAGACTATCTGGTGGAGAAGAAATCGGAAGTTGTGAAAAACAAGAGGCTATACCAATATATGAGGAATTATTTGGAAATTATCATGACGGTTTCTTCTGTTCTGCTGATTCGTTCCGGCACAGAGGAAAATCTGGAAAAGAAAAAGGAGCTTTGGAAATATTTAAAATCAAAGGACAGACCTCTCTATTATTGGATGCGAAACGGCATTATGGGCGGAACCATGAATCTTCCCGGCAGGGGAGGACGCAGAATTTCCGTGGATGCCTACAAAATCTGCCAGAAGATTTTTAAATTTAATTAGGATTAGAAATAAAAGGGGCTATAAAAACCCCTTTTGCATCTGTCTGTCAACCAATCTGAGGACGGGTCTTTTTCTTTTCCCGCATAGCGCGGTAAGCAAGAACAACATCATATCGATAAACTACAGCATACATTATTGCTGACAAAACAAAAGCGGTAAGTACATCAAATACAGAATGCTGCTTGATAAACATAGTGGACAGTATAATGGATATGGCAAGTATCAGGGAGCCGATGCGTACAGGCTTATTGTGTTCAAACGCCTTGCTTTTCACAATGGCAAAATGCGCTCCCAAAGAGTTATACACATGTATGCTGGGCCATAAATTGGTGGCGGTGTCCGTACTGTATAATGCCGATAACCACTGGGTAAAGATATTGTCGCGGGGCATAACATAAGGTCTTAAGTGATGACCGTTAGGCCATAGGGTTGAAACAATCAGGAAAATTGTCATTCCGGTAAAAATAAAAATACAGGTTTTGTAGTAATCGGTCTTATCTTTAAAAAAGAAGAAGAGTACCACTGCCGAAACATAAATAAACCACAGGAAATAGGGGATTACAAATACTTCACAAAAGGGAATGTAATCGTCCACAGCCATATGAATTACCCTATAGCCCTTGGTAACGTTTTTCTCCAGCCAGACAAACCAAGACAAATATATCATTGCATATACAATCAAGGGAATTCCGTGTTTGTATTTCACATAAAATGCCTTTATATTGTTCATTTTAAACCTCCACATGCCATAATATGTTGTTTCTAATGAGAACAGACTACATATTGTGTTTATAATCTTAATTTTGAACAATTATAGTATATCGTGAAAATATAAAAATGCAATCCCTTTTTTTTAACCTTAAACAATCTTAAGAAAACCTTTAGGTTTATGGAATTATTATCTGAATGGCTTTCGCCCGGCAGGATACGGTAAAAGAACAAGAGGTTCTTACCACCTCGCCGTCCGTATGCACCCAGAGAGGCTTGGAAGTCTCTATATGAATGCGGGAGGCTTTGTAAGGTGTAATACCCTTTACTATGTAATGCTTGCCCCAAAAGGCGGTAGGCAATGCCAGAAGAACTAGAAGCTTAGGGATATCGCCTACGGCACAAATGTTCAATATGCCGTCGCAGGCATCTGCATCGGGGCAGAACATAAAGCCGCCGCCCTCGTAGCGATGCAGCATTGTGGTGATAAATAATATTGTTTTCATATCAATGGGTGGGTTATCATCCAGAGAAAGGCGGCAGGAAACGGTACTTGCCGCAAAGAGCTGCCTTAATGCAATGCCTAGATAGGTAAGCTTACCCAGCCCTAATTTGTTGAAAAAAGGCTTGATTTTGGAGTTTATCGCTTCCTTGCAGACGGCGGCATCAAAGCCGATACCGCAGCTTACTGCAAAATGACGGACACTGCCGTCGTCATAGGTAACTTTGGCAAGATCCAAGGTCTTGGGCCTTCCATGATGCAAAATAACATCCAGTGCAGCTAAAGGATTTGTGGGGATTTTTAAAGACCTTGCCAAATCGTTGCTGGAGCCGGTGGGAATGTAGCCTAAAATGACTTCCTCAGTGATAGGTATGCCCTGAAGCGCCTCATTCACAGTGCCGTCGCCTCCTAAAATCATTATGCTGAGGGGACGTGTGATGTCAGATGTGAAAATATTTGTTGCAATATTTGCCACATCCCCTGCTTTTTCGGAAAAATAGGAGCGATAGGAGACTCCTTTTTTTTGCAGAGCAGGTTCTATCTGTCTTTTCCATATCTGAAGTCCCTTCCATGAGCGGGAGGCAGGATTGATAATTATATGATACATCGTGTGCCCTCATCTTTCGTTTCAATTTTTTATTTTAATTGTATGCCTTATCGGAACTTCTTTCAACTATATTTTCCATAGGAATGAAATTTTTAGAGTGTAAATTTCTATGTAATTTTTGCTTTGCTTTCTTTTTATTATATGCTATAATCAAACACAGAATTTTAATGAAATAAAGGTTGGATAAATGATTCAATCTCCCAAACGCGAGTGGCCGCTAAAGACATGGCAAAAGGCGTTGCAGACATATGGGGCAAATGTGAAAACAGGAGGATGTAGAATGTATTCTTTAGATGAAGTGAAAAGTGTGGATCCCGAAATTGCACAGGCGATTGTGGACGAGCAGGCAAGACAGAACAGTCATATTGAGTTGATTGCTTCTGAGAACTGGGTAAGCAAGGCGGTTATGGCGGCAATGGGAAGTCCGCTTACCAATAAATATGCAGAAGGATATCCGGGCAAGAGATATTATGGCGGCTGTGAGTGCGTGGATGTGGTTGAGAATCTTGCCATTGAGAGGGCTAANGAGNTGTTTNGCTGTGAGTACGCCAATGTNCAGCCTCATTCGGGAGCGCAGGCTAATATGGCGGTTCAGTTTGCCGTATGTAAGNCCGGTGATACAATTATGGGTATGAATCTGGATCATGGCGNGCATCTGNCACATGGNAGCCCGGTTAATATGTCCGGAAAATATTTTAATATTNTTCCCTACGGTGTAAATGACGAGGGCTTTATTGATTATGACAAGCTGCGTGAGATTGCGCTGGAGGCAAAGCCTAAGATGATCATTGCAGGNGCTTCCGCATATGNCCGCACCATTGACTTTAAGAAGTTCNGCCAAGTGNNTGANGNAGTAGGCNCTGTGCTGATGGTGGATANGGCACATNTTGNCGGGNTTGTGNCAGCAGGACTTCANNCAAGCNCNATTNCTTATGCGGACGTTNTGACNACCACCACACATAAGNCCCTGCGTGGACCNAGAGGCGGCTTGATTCTTTCCAGTAATGCGGTAAATGAGAAATATAATTTCAACAAGGCGATTTTCCCCGGTATTCAGGGAGGTCCCCTGATGCATGTGATTGCCGCAAAGGCAGTCTGCTTCAAGGAGGCGTTAAGCGACGAATTCAAGACCTATCAAAAAAATATTGCCGACAATGCGCAGGCACTTTGTAAGGGTCTTATGGACAGAGGGATCAAGATTGTTTCTGGCGGTACGGACAATCACTTGATGCTGGTGGATTTGACCAATTTCGGACTTACCGGCAAGGCAGTGGAGAAGCTTCTTGATGCGGCGCATATTACCTGTAACAAGAATACTATTCCTANNGACCCCCANTCTCCTTTCGTGNCAAGCGGTGTACGTTTGGGAACTCCTGCCGTTACTTCAAGAGGTATGAATACTCAGGATATGGATAAGATTGCCGAGGCGATTGCCATGGTTATCAAGGATGGCGAGGAGAAGATTCCTGCGGCACGTGCCATTGTGCAGGAACTTACGGATAAGTATCCATTAATTTAGGCAGTGATTTCATAAATTATGGGAAGTTATTAATAGCGTTGTTATTAGGTTAAGGGGCAAATCTTCGGATTGCCCCTTAAAATATTGAGAAATTATTTTAAAATGCTGTATTTCATTTTCACGGAAAATGAGCCGGGCGAAGGCGTTAGCAGCCATTTGGCAAATACCGTGAGGGGCAAAATGTTAAAAAAGGTATTGTGCTTCCGGCTGTACTGTGTTAAAATATCTTTCGTTCACAAACAAGTGTCTTTTCTACAAAAACATTAAGGAGGTTTATACCTGCCGTAATGGGAGAAATGAGGAAAATAATGTATCAGGGAGAGACGGCAAAATATTTTGTGGTACGGCAGAAGGCCGTGCCGGAGGTGCTATTGAAGGTAGTTGAGGCGAAGCGTCTTCTTGAGTCCGAGAAGGTCTTTACCATTCAGGAAGCGGTGGATGCAGTGGGAATCAGCCGTAGCTCCTTCTATAAGTATAAGGATGATATTTTTCAGTTTCACGACAATGCACAGGGAACTACTCTTACATTGACCTTTCAGATGGATGACGAACCCGGTATATTATCGGATGTACTGAAAATTATCGCAGAATATCAGGCGAATATCCTTACCATTCACCAAAGTATTCCCATTAATGGGATTGCATCCTTAAGTCTCAGCGTTCAAGTGCTTAAGACTACGGGGGATGTGTCAAAGATGCTTGAACAGATGGAAAATAAGCAGGGTGTTCACCATGTCAAGATTTTGGCAAAAGAATAATGTGTCGATGTTAGGGTGGAAAGCTAATCGGCAGAACGGAGGAGAGATATGATAAACGTAGCGGTTTTAGGATACGGTACCGTGGGAAGCGGAGTTGTAGAAGTAATTGAAAAGAATAAGGACATGATAAACAAAAAGGCTGCTGAGGAGCTGGAGATAAAATATATTCTTGATTTGAGAGATTTTCCCGGTGACCCCTACGAGAATAAGGTGGTGCATGATTTTAATCTGATTTTGAATGATGACGAGGTAAGCATTATCTGTGAGACTATGGGCGGTGTGGGCGCGGCATACCAGTTTACCAAGTCGGCATTAGAGAAAGGCAAGAGCGTTTGTACCTCCAACAAGGAGCTGGTTGCAAAGCATGGTCCTGAGCTGCTTTCCATAGCCAAAGAGCACAGTTGTAACTATTTGTTTGAGGCGAGCGTAGGAGGAGGTATCCCCATTATCAGACCTCTAAATTATTCCCTGACGGCGGAAAAGCTTCAGGGTATCACCGGTATTTTAAATGGAACCACCAATTATATTTTGAGTAAAATGGAAAAGGAAGGCACCGATTTTGAGACGGTATTGAAGAGAGCGCAGGAAAAGGGCTATGCGGAGCGTAATCCCGAGGCGGATGTGGAAGGATATGACGCATGTCGTAAAATTGCAATTCTTTCTTCCCTGATGATGGGTAAGAATGTGGATTCCGAGAAAATTGTCACGGAAGGTATCACGAAAATTACCTCCGCAGACTTTGAATATGCCAAGGCAGCAGATAAGTCGATTAAGCTGCTTGCCATGAGCAGGGTGGTAAATGAAGACGAGGTAATGGCAATGGTGGCGCCTGCAATGATTGATGGGGAAAATCCTCTATCCATGGTAAGCGGCGTTTTCAATGCAGTGCTGGTGACAGGTAATATGCTGGGAGACTCCATGTATTACGGTAAGGGAGCAGGTAAACTTCCCACCGCAAGTGCAGTGGTTTCCGATGTTGTTGACTGTGCAAGACATCAGGGTAAGGTGATTATGTGCTTCTGGGATAAGGAGGATGCAAAGCTTGTATCTGTGGAGGAGACCGAGAGAAGCTTCTTTGTGAGAGCAAGGTCAGAGGCTTCGGAGGCTGTGAAAGCAGCTTTCCCCGGTGGTGAAATGATAACTGTGACAGGAAGAAGCGATGATATCGGATATTTTACGCCCGCAATCAAAGAAAAGGATTTTGCCTTGAAGTGTGAGGCGCTGGGCGATGCTGTCCTGAGTAAAATCAGACTGGCATAAATAAGTGTGAGTGTCGGTCTATGCGGACAGAAAGTAAGAGTGAATGAAATGCCGTTTATGCGACAGAATGAGAGAAAGGCTTGGTGCAAAATATGAAATATATAGTAGTTTTAGGCGACGGTATGGCAGATGAGCCACTTGAGGAGTTAGGCGGAAAGACAGTGCTCGCCGCTGCTAACACTCCCAACATGGACAGATTGAGTAAGCTTTCCGAAATCGGTATGGTACACACTATTCCGGAGGGAATGAAACCCGGTTCCGATACGGCTAATTTATCGGTAATCGGTTATGACCCCAAGGAATACTACTCCGGTCGTTCTCCTCTGGAAGCGCTTAGCATCGGCGTTCCCATGAAGGATACGGATATAGCTATTCGCTGTAATATTGTGACTATCTCAGAGGATGATGTTACTTTTGAGGAGAAAACAATTATTGATCATAGCTCCTCTGAAATCAGCACTGAGGACTGTGCGGTGCTCTTGGAGGAGGCAGCAAAGCAGCTGTCAAATGAAATCTATCAGTTTTATGTGGGTACCAGTTATCGCCACTGCCTGATTTGGGATAAGGGTCAGGTAATTGAACTGACGCCGCCTCACGATGTACTGGGGCAGGTGATTGGGCAGTATCTGCCTGCGGATGCTATGCTGCGTGAGATGATGAAAAAGAGTTATGAGATTTTGGTGAACCACCCTATCAATATAGAAAGAAAGAAAAAGGGCTTGAATCCCGCAAACTGCTGCTGGTTTTGGGGAGCAGGTACTAAGCCGCAGTTGTCCTCCTTTGAGGAGAAGACAGGCAAGAAGGGTATGATGGTGTCCGCAGTGGATTTGCTGAAAGGTATTGCGGTAGGAGCGGGAATGGGCGTTGCTCTGGTGGAGGGCGCCAACGGCGGTTTACACACCAACTATGCCGGCAAGGTAAAGGCAGCAGTGGATTCCGTTACCAAGGACGGTTATGACTTTGCCTATATTCATGTGGAGGCTCCTGACGAGATGGGGCATCAGGGAAGTATGGAGCGCAAAATAAAGGCAATTGAGCTGTTGGACAGTGAGGTTATCGGACCTGTTGTAGAGAAAATGGAAGAGGCGGGAGAGGATTTCAGACTATTGGTATTGCCGGATCATCCCACCCCTATCTGCAAGAGGACACACACCTCGGATAATGTTCCCTATATGCTTTATGACAGCACAAAACCTCAGAGCCATACATGGAGCTACAATGAGGAAGAGGGCAGGAAAAGCGGTAATTTTGTGACGGAAGGTCACAAGCTTATGGATAAATTTTTGTGTATAAAATAGAAATTGAGGAGTAAATTATTATGTCAAAGGTAGTAAAATTCGGAGGTAGCTCCCTTGCGAGTGCGGAGCAGTTTATGAAGGTCGGAAATATTATCCGTTCCGATGCGGACAGAAGGTATGTGATTCCCTCCGCACCGGGAAAACGTTTTAAGGAGGACACTAAAGTAACGGATATGCTCTATGCCTGCTATGATTTGGCCGAGGCAGGCAAGGATTTTAAGAAAGAGCTTGGAGCAATCAAGGAAAGATATGAGGAAATTATTGCAGGGCTAGGACTTAAGCTTAGTCTTGACGAGGAATTTGCGGTGATTGAAAAGGATNTCAAGGACAGGANGNGCAGTAATTATNCGGCTTCCNGCGGNNAGTATTTGAACGGTATCATCATGGCCAAATATTTGGGTTATGAATTTATTGATTCCGCTTCTGTTATTTTCTTTGACGAAAACGGTGATTTCGATGGTGAGAAGACCAACAAGATTTTGTCTGAGAAGCTTGCAAAATGCAAGAAAGCGGTGCTTCCCGGGTTTTACGGTGCTCTTCCTGACGGAACGGTAAAGACTTTTTCCAGAGGAGGCTCCGATGTGACAGGCTCAATTGTAGCAAAGGCGGCAAAGGCGGATGTATATGAAAACTGGACCGATGTATCCGGCTTTTTGATTGCAGACCCCAGAATTATCCATAATCCTCAGGGTATTGATGTGATTACCTACAGAGAGCTTCGTGAGCTTTCGTATATGGGTGCTACCGTGCTTCATGAGGACGCTATTTTCCCCGTCCGTCAGGAGGGAATTCCCATCAATATCCGCAATACCAATGCACCTGAAGATAACGGTACATGGATTGTGGGAAGCACCTGCCAGAAATCCAAATATGTGATTACCGGTATTGCAGGCAAGAAGGGCTTCTGTTCTGTCAATATCGAAAAAGATATGATGAACTCCGAAATTGGTTTCGGCAGAAAGGTTTTGCAGGCATTTGAGGAAAACGGTATTTCCTTTGAGCATGTTCCCTCCGGCATTGATACCATGACTGTATTTGTGCATCAGGACGAATTCATGCACAAGGAGCAGAAGGTGGTTGCCGGGATTCACAGACTCGCACAGCCGGATTCCATTGATATTGAGGCAGATTTGGCATTGATTGCCGTTGTGGGCCGCGGCATGAAGGCTACCAGAGGAACGGCAGGCAGAATCTTTTCTGCTTTGGCGCACAGCAATGTCAATGTAAAGATGATCGATCAGGGGTCCTCCGAGCTTAATATCATTATCGGTGTGGCAAATGAGGATTTTGAGACGGCGATCAAGGCGATTTACGATATCTTTGTGATTACTAAGCTATAATTGTAATGCAGAATGTTAGCAAACGATGGCAGCTTAACAGCGACCGATAAAAAATTGTTTATATTTATATGAGAAGCGGCATGTCTGTATGGGTATGCCGTTTTTTATGAAAACAAAAAGCTAAAGGCGGAAATCTTTAAAAATGTATAATGATTGCGTAAACTCTTAAGGCAGAAAATTTTCCTTGCAAAAATTCTTTAAAAACTTTATAAATCCCCGGATATGTTAAAAGTAAGAGTTTAGTTAACAGAAAATGATGTCGAAAAATGTAAAATAATAATATAAAATGACTTATATTGGAAAATAATTAAGATAATAAGAAGATTTTCGAGAAATCTGTTGACAAATGTAAACAGAGCGTATATAATAAAATCATCAAAAGAAAAGAAAAAAGAGAAACGACAGAGGAAGGTCGAGGTGTACAAAAGAAATCTACGGAAAGGAAGGTACGGACCACCAGAGACGATTAGTATTTATTAAACAAATTAAGTAATTCTTCCATTGAGATACAAATGAATAATGAACAAAGGAAAATGAGTACAAACACAAAAGAAAAAGTAGCGAATCACAAAAGAGGAATACTCTATTGGACGTTACAGTACCTTGTACAAAGGAAAATTGTGAAGAGTACAAATGAAGAAATGGAAGAAAGAAAGTGAGGAATGAACCGTTGGATAGTATAGTCTGAGGGAGCGTATTGGTAGATAAAATATCGATACGCTCCGTTTAATTTGTCTCTTTTATCTTAAATTTTAATAAAGCAGAGATTTCCTGTAGAAATAAGGTGAATTTTCATGTATCTTATAAATAGCGTAGTATTGCCGGAAGTCTGACGGCGATATTTCGGTGTTTACAGCAAAAGTGCGGATTCAGTGCAGATTAACGTAAAGCTATATGAGGAGATATTATATGGAACGAAATACCATACAGCAGGATAGAAGAGAAGTAAGAAGAAAGAGACGACAGAGAAATCAGATTATTGCTTATCTAGCAGGGATTGTCTTAAATATTTTGGTGCAGACCGACATTGTTTTCGGGGTGAATTATTTGACACAAAGCAGCAGGCAGCAGGAGAAAGAAAAACAGGCAAGGCTGGAAGAAATGATGAATCGGGAGGAGAAGATTCAGACACCGGAGCCCACTCCT
>WFLY01000241.1 GCA_009177215.1 Bacillota bacterium | reverse complement strand
CAATTTCCCGTGCCGAGAGTGAGAAGGAAATTGCAAAAGCGCAGGCTAATGCAAAGCGCGAGGCTAATGAAGCTGAGGTTAATGCAGAATCTGAAATCGCTAAGAAACAAAATGAGCTTGCCATTCAGAAAGCTGAATTAAAGCGTGAATCTGATATTAAAAAGGCTGAGGCTGACGCCGCCTATAAGATTCAGGAGGAGGAACAGCGTAAAACAGTTGAAATCACTACAGCAAACGCAAATATTGCAAAGCAGGAGAAGGAAATCCTCTTAAAGCAGCGTGAAGCTGAGGTTATGGAACAGGCTTTGGATGCGCAGGTTAAGAAAAAGGCTGAGGCTGATAAATTTGCAAAGCAACAGCTTGCGGATGCTGCTTTATATGAACGCCAGCGGGAGGCGGAAGCTAAGAAATTTGAGGTTGAGAAGGAAGCTGAAGCCATGAAGGCAGAAGCAGAAGCCAAAAAGTTTGCTATGGAGCAGGAGGCGGCAGGTATTCGCACCAAGGGTGTCGCTGAGGCAGAGGCAATTCGTGCAAAGGCTGTTGCCGAGGCTGAAGGTATCGAGAAAAAAGCCGAAGCTATGGCTAAAATGGGTGAGGCTGCCGTGCTTGAAATGTATTTTGACGCGCTTCCTGAAGTGGTTAAGAATGCAGCTGCACCTCTTAACAACGTTGATCGGATTACTTTGTACGGCGACGGTAATTCCTCAAAGCTGGTGAACGATATTATGGGCACCGTTGTACAAGTAAGCGATAGCTTAAAGGAATCTACCGGTATTGATTTACAGGCAGTTCTTGCCGGATTCTTGGGTGGCAAGGTAGCAAATACAAATACCACTAACACCAATATAAAAAATAATGGCATTAATAATCAGGATATTATAGAATAAATTATAAAAAACGAATAATAAAAAAATATTCATCACAAGTTTAACGAATAGTTAGCGTTCCTATACAGTTATGAAGATAACTATATCACCAGTAAACTATTCGTTAAACTTGTCTTTTGCGCATAGTTGGATTGCATTATTTTGCGCATAGTTGGATTGCATTATATTGTTACTTTATCCGTTCTGCGTAAATCAAGGTATCGAACGAAACAGTTATTGTAGTTTCAGTATAATCCCTATTCGTACGAGAAGAAATACGCCGCCATCTGTGCTCTGGAGCTAAAGGGCTCCGTCTCTAAAAGCTGTTGAATTTCCGCTTTTGTGTAAAATTTAGCTTCAATTTGTTCGTTGTCCGAGGTGTGGTCGTCAATTTCGCCTTGCGCTTCCACAAAAGCAATGTAGGTGGTGGTATCGGAAATTGCCACGGCTGCATAGGAGGGCGGCAGAACTTTTTTGATAGTCTTGACCTGCAAGCCGGTTTCCTCAAAAAGCTCTCTGCTAATGCACTCTTCTATTGTCTCGTTCTCTTCTATCATTCCCGCACAGAGGTTGTAAACGTAACGATTAACACCCATGCGGAATTCATGGAGCAAAAGCATTTTGTCACCTGAAGTGGCAACGATGGATACGCCGCTGGGTGTGCTCCCGACATCATCAATACCGGACAACTCCCTTCTGCTGACAATTTCATATTTTTTTTCCTTGCCGGCTTTGTTGAGATAAGTAATTTCATAATTTTTCAGATATTTT
>WFLY01000273.1 GCA_009177215.1 Bacillota bacterium | reverse complement strand
TTTGTAGAGAAGCGGATATAACTAATCAACAGATATTCCATAGATTTTACTCACAAATTCAACAAATCTTTATTATTGGTACATTATCTCCTTGACGCTTTTAAATTAAAGNTAAGGAGNTTTNTTATNTTANATATTAAGANANAAATATCGACATTATATTTATTGTCTGTGCTTGGTAACTTATCCTTGACNGGGGCGTGGGTAGCAATACTTGCAGCGAGAGGTTATAGCTTGGTGGAGATTGGTTTTGCAGAAACTGTTTTTCATATAACAAGCTTGAGCTTTGAGATTCCGTCAGGTGTTCTTGCAGATGTATTTGGAAGAAAAAATATGCTGATAGTCAGCAGTATTATGAGAATGATCGGAAACATCATTATGATTGCATCGTGCAATTTCTTTATGGTATGTACATCAATGGCATTTTATGCCATAAGCTATAATTTTCTGTCGGGGTCAGGTGACGCACTTGCATACGATTCGCTTAAAATGGTTGGTCATGAGGGCTATTACCAAAAATACGAATCCAATCAAATGGTGATATATCGTCTTTGCAGTGGCGTATCCACCTTATGTGCGGGATTTGCGCTTTTAATTGGGTATAAACTGGCATATGGTACTGATATTTTATTGGATATAATACAAATCTTGATACTCTCATCTTTATGTGAAGCGGGTAATCGCCAATATGATAGAAACGATGAAAAAAGTGTAATTACTTCCATAAGAAAGCTGGTAACATGTTTTATTACTAGCATTTACTTTTTAAAAAATGAGAAGAAAGCCTTTTTTCTAATGTTCTGTAATTCATTGGTGGGGGCTGTTGATATTTTGCTGCTGTTTTTTCTTCAAGTAAAGCTGCCTGAGGTTGGTATGCCTAACTTGGCGCTTGGGTTTGGCTTGTTTTTTATGCAAATGGGCGGAATACTTGGAGCAAAAATAATACTCAAATGTAAGAGGATGCGATATAGAAGTGTATTTGTTATTACATCATTACTGGTTCTGACAGGTGTGCTGGTTGAACATTCAGAGATGTATCTTATTATGATGGCAGGAGGATTTATTGCTGCGTTTAGTGATGATGCACTTCAAGTAAGAACGAATACCATTCTGCAAGATATGTTTCCTTCAGAACAGAGGGCTACACTGATTTCAATTGAGTCTTTTACATTTTCGATGATAATGATAGTTTTGTCACCGCTTGCAGGAATTTTATTTTCGCATTGGTAAACAGAAAATAAGGAGAAGAACGCTATGACGGAAAAGGGCTTTAATGAAGTATACTGGCTGAACTTTAGCTCCTATGAGGATTTGAGGCTGTATGAGGTGGGGAGGCAGGAGTGCGATCCGGGTTATGCCTTTGGACCCATTATCAGGGATAAATATATTCTCCACTATGTACTGCGGGGGGAAGGAACCCTGTATCTGGATAACAGGGAATTTAAGGTGAGGGAAAAGCAAGCGTTTTTGCTGCCGCCGGATATGCTTACCTATTATCAGGCAGACTTAGAGAAGCCATGGGAATACGTTTGGATTCACATTCATGGTTTAAAGGCGCTGGAGCTGTTAAGAAAAGCCGGGCTTACTAAGAAGACGCCTGTTTTTGTGCCCGTTTGTGACTGTGACGCCATAGGAGAGTGTTTCTTGGATATCCTGCGCCATTCGAGGGAGGAGTATACCTGTATAGGGAATCTTTACAGGCTATTCCAGCTTTTGATTGACCTAAGTTCAAACAAGCCGGAGCAAGTGAAAATACAGGGAACCATGTCGCACTATGTAAAGATGGTTATCGACTACATCAGTCAAAAGTACTCCGAGCCGATCCGTATTCAGCACATTGCGGATTACTGCGGTTTGGAGCGTTCTTATCTCAGTAAAATTTTTAAATATGCAACGGGCTATACGCCTCAGGAGTATCTGATTTGGTATCGTATCAATGTGGCAAAGCAGCTGCTTGAGGCGGGGGAGGTGTCCATACAGCATGTTTCCTATTCGGTGGGTTATAACGACCCTCTGACCTTTTCTAAGGTGTTTAAGAGGGGAACGGGAGTGTCGCCATCTAAGTGGCGGCAGGGTGTAACGGAAGGTTAATATTTAAAGGGATCCGTCTGCTCTTTTGATAGGGAACAAAATAATCTGTAGTAATAGAGGTATCCGGTTGCTATGCCCTAAACGAGTAAACAATAGGTAATATCATGTAGAACAATAGGGGGGTTTAAAATGACAAAAAAGTATTATAATATATATGCATAATATTTCAATATAAAATAAAGTGAATTGAATCAAGATATTTCACATTGTTAATGTGAAAATTAAGTTCTAAAAGCAATTAAGTATGGAACGGATACTGTCAAGTAAATCGCAATCAACTTCTGTTAGTCAAAAAAATTAAGGAGGCAAAGAGAAATAGTGGATTACTTAACTAAGCTTGAAAACGAGAGCGTTTATCTAATCAGAGAGGCTTATGCTCAATTTAAAGATATTGGCATGTTATGGTCTATAGGTAAAGACTCGACAACTCTTTTGTGGCTAATTAGAAAGGCGTTTTATGGAAAGGTTCCGTTTCCCATTATTCATTTAGATACGGGATATAAATTTAAGGAAATTTATGGTTTTCGGGATTACTATGCAAAGGAATGGGGTCTTAATTTACTTGTTTATCGAAATGAAGAGGCAATTAAAAACGGAATATCACCTAAAACAGGAAAATTAGAATGTTGTACCGAGTTAAAAACAAATGCGTTAAAACAGGTTGTTGCACAAAATAGTATTAAGGCTTTGTACTTAGGGATTCGCCGGGATGAGCATGGCGTTCGGGCGAAGGAGCGTTTTTTTTCTGTAAGAGATTCTGATTTTGAATGGAATTATAAAGAACAATCAGTTGAAATGTGGGATCAGCACAAAACAAATGCCGAGGAAAATGAACATTTTAGGATTCATCCTATTTTGAGTTGGACCGAAAAGGATATATGGAATTATATCAAAAGAGAAAACATACCAATGACAAAATTATATTTTTCAAACGGGAGCTGCCGTTATCGCAGTATTGGGTGTGAAACGTGTTGCAATCCGATAGCGTCTAAGGCAGACACGATTGATAAGATAATAGAAGAATTAGAAAATACAAATGTATCTGAGCGAATTGGAAGAGCTCAGGACAAGGAATCAGATTATATGATGGAAAAATTACGAACACTTGGATATATGTAAATGAGGAACATATGAATAGGACAAAAATATCATTGGTGATGGTTGGTCATGTTGATCATGGCAAGTCTACATTAATAGGAAGAATATTAGCCGATACCAATTCGGTTGCCAGAGATAAAATGGAAGAATTGAAGAAGGCATCAAAGAATACAGGTAATGAACTGGAATTTGCTTTTCTTCTTGATCACTTAAGAGAAGAAAGGGAACAAGGCATTACAATTGATACAACACAGACCTTTTTTCAAACCGAAAACAGGGAATATCAGATTATAGATGCACCGGGCCATGTGGAGTTTGTTAAGAATATGATCACGGGTACTGCTCAGGCTAATTCTGCCGTTCTGATAGTTGATGCGGTTGAAGGTGTGATGCAACAGACCAAGCGGCATGCGTATATTTTGTCGTTTCTGGGTATTCAGGATATTATTGTGGCAGTGAATAAGATGGATAAGGTTGGCTATTCACAGGAGCGCTACGTTGAAGTCGTTGAGGAAATTAAAAAGATATTTGAACAGCTTCAATTTAGTTGTAGACATTTTATTCCTATGTCTGCGTTAAAAGGTGATAATGTATGTAAAGCATCGGAAAACATGAAATGGTATGATGACGGGGATCTTTTAACGATAATGGAGTCGATTGAAGTAAAGCAGGAGAAAAGGGAATGCCCGTTTATAGTACCTATTCAGGATGTATATAAAGTAGAAGACAAACGCATAGCTGTAGGGCGTATTGAATGTGGCGAGTTACATACAGGCTCTGAGATTCGGGTTGTACAGACGGAACAAACAACGCAGGTGCAGTCTATTGAGAAATATCTTGAAAAAAGGTCGAAGGCAGCAGCGGGAGAATGTATTGGTATCACTACAAAGGATGCTATATTTCTTGAGCGAGGCAGCATAGTGTGTGAGAGAGAAGCGGCTATTCAATATGATAATGTTATTAACGCAAACATCATTTGGCTGGAGCGAGAGAATGTTCAATGCAGCCAAAGGTTGATAATGAGATGCAGCACACAAGAAGCAACTTGCGTCATTGAAGAGATTTACCATAAGATTAATACAGGACAGCTGGCGGAAGCTGATGACAAAGACACAAATATGAATTATCTTGATGCTGGAAGGGTGAGGATAAGGACAAAAAATAAGCTGGCGTTTACAAAATTTACTGATTGTGAAAATACAGGTCGATTTGTATTATTGCGTAACAATAGCATATGCGCAAACGGCATTATTTTATGAGGCTGTAAAGGGGAAGATGGAATGTGAAAAAAGCCGTATGTTTTGATTTTGACGGTGTNATANTTAATTCGACAAATATACAGCGGTACGCATTGGAAAAGAGTTATCNTNAGGTGGTAGGCAAAAAGCCGGATGAGAAGAGGTTTCAAGANTTTNTGTNATATNCAGGNGATTCATTNGCCAACATATTGACAAAAATGGAATTGCCGTTAGAAATGATTCCTTATTATAGAAAATATAGTATTGAAAAAGACGAAGAAATTCTGGTACATAAGGGAATTGTAGAACTGATACAGGCTTTAAATAACAAGGGTGTTTTATGTGGTCTTTTCACGGGAAAAGATAGAGAACGAACATTACGGATATTGAAAAAGAAAAATTTAATGAATTATTTCAGTGCTATAGTATGTTCGGATGATATTCAGAATCCGAAGCCGGATTCTGAAGGCTTATCAGTCATAATGAATAGATTAGGCGTAGAGGAGAAGCATATTGTTATGGTAGGTGATGCCACAAATGATATTTTATGTGCCAAAAAGGCGGGTGTGCCATCCATAGCAGTGACGTGGGGAGATAACGAGAAAAAGGTTTTACTGCAAAGCAGTCCTGATTATGTGGCAGATGAAATCAATGAGCTGGAGCATGCGATAGAGGCCGTTCTAAAAATTGTTCCGGAAAGGAAAAAGATATTATTTAATGATTTTGTTGTTGCAGAAGATAAATGTAACATGCGGTGCGAGTATTGTTTAACGCAAACAAGTAAAATAAATAAAAATGGAAACAAATTATGTGGCGCAGATGTATTTTCGGACTGCTCTTATTATGAAGGAACAGCGTTTTGTAAACGGCTTGACGCAATACAAGAAAAAATTTTAGAGCAATTAGATGTGGCAATATTAAAAATCAGCGGCGGAGAGATTTTGTTGTTACCGGGAATTCAGTCTTATATATTAAAGCAAGCTAAGCGATACAAAGGCGTACAAGTATTAACTAATGGGGCCTTTTGCGTTATTTGATATTCATGTTACGTTATCGTTAAACTAAATTTATAATACAGGTGGGTTTTAATTGCTCTTCTATCTCATTCAGCCGTTTTCGC
>WFLY01000238.1 GCA_009177215.1 Bacillota bacterium | reverse complement strand
ATCCTTCTTAAAATCTTCTGTGTACTGTGTAGCCATGTCCATTCCTCCATCTGTTATTTATTATACTTTTATATTAGGAATTTTCCATGTCTAACTTGTACTATTTATATTCTAGCACCACCCGTAACTATTGTGCTTTTTGGAAGCAGGAAAATTAAGGTTACTATGTGGAAGAATTTGCAGATATATTAAAAAGAAAATTTGAATAGATATGTTTGGCCGAAAGGGCCGTCCTGATATTTGGCAGGGCGGCTTTTTCCATATCAGTTTTTCTTATAAGAACATCCCGAAAGTCAAATTGATTTCGGTGTGGGCTTTTTTTTACTTTATAGGAAATTTCTCCTTACGGAGAAATCTTGAATGAAAGAGGCCCGCCGTGAGACGGGCACAGCGAAGAGGATGGTTCCGGTCAGAAGATATAAAACCCTTCCGTACCAAAAACATCCTCGTCGCCTTCGTTTAAAAAGTAATCCATATCCAGNAGGTCGTCATCGCTCATTTCCCTGATGTCCTCTGCGGTCATACCTTCCGGTGGATTTTTCATGTACTTTGTCCTGAGTTCCTCTGTCTGTTTATCCATGTGTGTGTCCTCCGTTTTTAGTTATCTTACCACAGACGGAGGAAACTGTAAAAGGATTATGCGTGGGCAGGGGAACGGCAGCCATGGGCTTTGGACATTGCCCTTTTGTATAATTCATCCAGAGGAACACGATGGTGATCATGATAAAGTTCCATGAATTTCATGGTGGAACCGCAGCAGGGGCACTTGAGCGGGTCATAACCAAAGGACGAAAGCATGCAGTTCCGCCAGCGGTTAAAGGAAAGGAAGATTTTCTGCTTTTCTTTTGAAATGGCCCGGTTTAATTTCCTGTCATCGTTCCGGTGCCGGGCATAGATACCGTAGTAACGTATCTGCTTGAAATGTTTTTCGGGGATATGCTGGATGAGGCGGTCAATGAAATCAAGTGCGGGGATGGTTTCCACAACCAGTTCGTCATCCTCATGGCGGTTATAGTGAAAAGTGACCATGTCACCGTCATATTTGTCAATGCGTGAAGTGGCGATGACGGGCCGGCCAAGATAGCGTCCGATGTATTTGGTGACAACCCTGGGGTCGCACTTATTGGGTTTTGCGTGGACATAGAAACCGTTTTTGTGGTTCCTGTAGATGGAGGCTTTTACCTTTTTGAAGTCAGGTCCGAGCTTAGACTGGAGTTCATTCAGGAGAGAGGTCTGAAAAGCATCGCGCAGAAAGTGGTAGTTGAAATGAGTGTTGGAGCGCCACCGTCCACTGTTGCCGATACCGCCCTCGGAGAGAAGACAGTGGATATGGGGGTTCCATTTGAGGTCGCGCCCAAAGGTATGGAGGACACAGATAAACCCGGGAGTAAAGCATTCCGATTTATTGTCTTTGTGGAACATACGAAGGATGACACTGCTTACTGCGGAGAAGAGACAGCCAAGGAGGGAACGGTCAGCGAGGAAGAGGGGTCGNAGTTCTTCCNCAATGGTAAAGACACAGTGGCGGTGTTGGACGTTCAAAATTTTAAAGGACATGGAGGTGGTACGGTCAATGGAGTATTTCGTACCGCAGGTGGGACAGAAGCGGCTGTGGCAGCGGAAAGGAACAAATTTCAGTTCCCCACATTTGTCACAGCCATACATGGCCCCACCAAAAGAAGGGTCACCACAGTTAAGCATCCGGTCAACATTCCAGATGACAGACTGCCGGGGATGGAGGGTATAAAGCATTTCTTCATAATGGTCTTTAAAGATGTTTTGGAGGATATTCATAAGATTATTATGAGGGATATGGTAACAGAAAGCAACCCCACCCCTCAAGATTGAGGGGCAGGGGAGTTGATGTGCCGCAGGCACTTTTTTA
>WFLY01000234.1 GCA_009177215.1 Bacillota bacterium | reverse complement strand
TCAACAGTGCTACCTTGTACGCATAAGATTTTCACCTTTAATATTACTATCCTTTTCTCTTTCAGTGAACCTAAAAGGAGATTTATCCAGATTCACGAGAAATGTTCACTTTATAGCTACCAGCATTGTTATATTCTATAATATGAATAGTATAGGTTTCGCTCTCAGTTAATTCTACTGTAATCTTACTNTCATTCCTATATCCGCTACCACCCCCTACTTTATAGCCTAATGAANCATAAACATNTAATTTAACTNAGNATTCACTGNTCATATTATGAAGTGACAGAACATATTCTCCCGTTGAAGACGGTGTATATATATAAATATTATCTTGATCTCTATAAGTAATATCTCCATTAAGAGAATTTTCCCCAGTTATATCTTGAGGAACCTGTTGTTTTCCTAATGTCAAAATATAAGTTCCTATATTATTATACTGAATAACCTTTATTGTATATACTTCATCAGAAATTAAATCTACAGTAACTCCACTTCCATTACCATATCCACTACCTCCTCCTACTTTATAACCTAATGAATCATAAACATAGCACTTGACTGTAAAACCATTAACAACATCAGAAAAGTCGAACCGATATGTACCATCAGTGTAAGGAATAAAAGTATATTCATTCTCTTGATCCCTATATTCAATACTATCATAGACAATCTCTTTTGTTGAAATATCAATAGTTTCTTTCTGCTGTCCAATAGTAAGTGTATAACTTCCAGTATTAGAATAACTTATGACTTTAACAGTATAATTGTTTCCCTGAACAAGCTCGCAAGTAATTCCACTTCCATTGCTATATCCACTACCTCCCCCTATTTTGGCACCTGTTGAATCATAAACTTGTAACTTAACAGAAAATCCACTAACCATATCGCTTACATCAAATCTATAATATCCTGTAACAGAAACATCTATCGAATACGAATCAGTCTGTTCACCACTATTAATCGAACCACTATATGTAATAAACTCAACATTTTTTGCTGTATATTTTGAATTTTTATCTTGTATCTCTTGAATATTACTTAATAACTGTTGTAGAGAATCACTACTTATTTTATCTAATGCTTCACTTACTGTATCTAATGCCTCATCATATTTTCCCATATCCACAAGTCCATTTGCACGCGATATAATTAATGGCTCGTATTCAGAACTGACAGTACCACATCTAGAACACATTTCTTCCACAAAATCATGACCAAGCGCGTCTGTTTGCTCGTCAACATATGAATTCTTGCACCTACTACAAGTATAAGTGGTAAATCCATATTCCTCACAAGATGGCTCAATAATAGAAGCTATATAATTATGTCCAAGTGGTTCAGTCGAAAAAACCTCTCTGCTTAATTCTTCGCCACATTCACAATACGACACTAATTCATAACTCCCTTCGTCAAGGCATGTAGCATTAATAATATTTTCTTTTCTTTCATAAACATTTTTATGCTCATGATTTAATATACTAGTATCAGAACTTCCAACAAAATCAACAATATATGGTCCAACAAAAGCAAGTGCTGCCGCTAAACAAGCACATATAACCGCTCCCCCAAAATTCTGTATATGCGAAAGATAAACACACAAAATAATCATAACTGCAATAATAATTATAAATAATATTTTCATCATATACATCCTTTCCATTTGTAATATTATTAAAAAACATCATGTTTAACGATATTACTAAATACGAATAAATTGTACAGATTCCATCTTTACATTTTCTTAATTAACCCATGTGCCAAATCAAACCCATTCCCAATCACAAGTATATTTATAAGATTTTCCTCCATAATTTCTTTATATATTTTGTTCTTCTACACTGAAACATCAGGCTCCACTATTGCCAATCTCCAAAGAATTTTGTGCCGTTTCACCTAGTTTCGAGCAAACATTCGACTACGTTTAGGAGTCAATTTTATTATATCTTTATTGCATCGCAGTGTCAATTATTGCAAATTAGTGCCGAAAAATCTGCATACTCAAATTCTTTTTAACCCCAAAAATTATCAAATTTCAATCTCATCTCTCCTTTTTTGCTTTCGTGCTCACATGACACGTATTTGACTCTTTCTCTCTGGAATACTCATTTTTTATATGAGACAATATCATTAGAAAATAAAAAAGACGAAGGAAATTATTATAAATAACAGACTTATTATTGATCCAAACACAAACACACTGGTAGCATACAAGCATCTACTATATGGAGAGAGGTTAGATTACCTTGTCATTCCGCATCAATATAACGGAATGCAGATTGATCTCATAGGCCCCATTGCTTCGATCACCTGATCATCAACTATCTCTGTATAGAAGATGGTGTAAAATATCTGGAGGACTANGCTTTGGAAAATGCATATGTCTTTAATGTCAAACTACCAAGAGGAATGAAGATTGGTGAACGGTGCTTTGCAAACAGCCAACTTACAGATATTCTTCTCCCAAGGGANNTGCATATCATTAAGAAAGAGACTNTCCTAAANTGTGAAAGATTGGAGACAATTCATGCTGAATTTGGTGTGAACACAATCTCTTATGATGCCTTTAAANGATGCAAANACCTAAAAGNAGCACATTTNCGCATCGTAAAGTCTTTCAGAGATGGNGCTTTTGAAGGACGCAGCAGTCTGGAAACCTTAAAGTTTGGCTACCAGCCAAAGCAGCTTGGGCGCTTTCTTTTCAAAGGCTGCTCTTCCATTGAATCCCTTGAAGTAGTGGGTGATTTCGATAAACTGAAAGAATTCACTTTTTCAGGTGCAGACGCCTTAGAGTCCTTGTCCCTATGGACTCATGCAGATTCATTGTATTTCCCGCCTGACGGGTTTCAAGATACTCCCTGCTTAAAGGAGATCATCGTGAGCAGAAAGTTTGATCCGATTGTTGAGAAAAGAAGCTGTTTCCCAGAGGATATTGTTATCAAAGGATATTTCGATTCAAACCCTCTGGAAGTCCTCAGTTTTTACTTTGAATCAGAAGTAATTGCCTAAATCCATCTACAGAAGAAGAGACTTCCAATCGGAAGCCTCTTCTTCTATCTCTTACAATAGAATAATTCTTTGTTGTTCAGTGAAACAAATGTTTATTATAAATTTGATTAACTGCTTCCACATATATGACAAAAGATGGATGTGTTTGATCATTGCTACGCAAATAGAAATTCTTCTTTTCGAGATATGCAGTACGCACTTCATCCCATAGACTATTTATTTTTATAACACAAACCTTTTCTTCCAGCCGTCTTGAATCCTTGACTTCATTCCAATAATACCTATCTAAATTAACAAAACCTGTTTTCTGATGGATTAGCCTCTGCCAGCTACTATTATACATACAAGTTATAGCAACATCAATGCGAAATGCCGTTTGATTACCTTCCTTGAAAACTCGCTTCTCTGTTGTAAATGCAGATGTTGAATCCTGACAATCGCCCCAACCATTTAAATGAAGTACCTTGTTAAACTGCTTTCTAACATACTCCTTTATCCCACGGCAATCCAAAATATTGATAGATTTAGTACTTACAATACATAAGTTGTAGTCCAAATCTATAGACTCATTTTCATTCTGTGTT
This sequence comes from Bacillota bacterium, assembly GCA_009177215.1. Classification (GTDB taxonomy): domain Bacteria; phylum Bacillota; class Clostridia; order Lachnospirales; family Lachnospiraceae; genus Acetatifactor. The sequence goes on along the minus strand of WFLY01000234.1, from coordinate 1,302 downwards.
ATAAGATTTTTAGCTCCACTTCCGACAAGACAGGCTTTCACTGTCATAACAGAATCGTTGTTGATACTTTGAACTAATTGATTGACAATATCGCCGCAGGTGCCCTTCAGACGTTTCAAGAAATCCTTGTCCTGAATGTAATGGTACATATATAGTTCTCCTTCCCGCCCATGCCACCCATATAGTCTTATGACTGTATCGTTATAGAATATCATACTTTTCTATTTTGTCAATTACATTTTATACCCTCATATATTCAACAAGGATCATAAAAATATAGCACACCAGACCTTTACATCCGATATGCCCTATATATACTTTTCTATGCCACCTTTAAAGCCATAAAATTATTTGAATAATTTGCAGATAACGAAACTCGATACCCTGTATATTCATCTCCCTCATAGTTTTCTCCAATGTTACGAAAACTAAATGACATATCATCAGCTAATTCTATTATACAGATTTCTTGAAACATTTCCCGGACAGTCTGTTCATCATCATAACAGCACCTCCAGATACGATCTAAGTCTTGTTTCGACTTTTAAAATTTTTGCATAATCAGATAAAATCGGAATATTTTTATCAGGCCTAACTGCGTAACGTTTAAAAACTTCCGTCACAATCTGAATGTCTACACGGCTATGAAGTCTTAATATATCACAAAGTGTTCGCTCTACACTATAAGCTCTTACTGTATGTCCTCCTGGCGTAGTCACTTCTACTATTCCTAAATCATATAATTCTTTTTTACACTGTACACATCGAATATCCTCTTCCTTTGGTTTTGTCAAATTGTAATTCATCGGAAAAGTCATATGATATCTGTTCGGTGTTCTATCTGTTAGATCCCATAGAAACAATGCCGTTTCATGAGAATAAATTCCTCTTTTAAATCGATCCTGCAAGTTAAATATCTCATCATTCCAGACTTCCGGCAGAATATAAACGCCTCTGGCAGATTTCTCAATCATACCTTTATCAACAAGATATTTAATATTACCACGGGAAAAACCTGCTGCAACCACCATTGCAGTAGTAACTGTTCCATTATTCTCCCTTGCCATCTTGATAATCTCTTCAGTTGCTCCCATGGTAATCATCCATCTTTTATTGACTTTTGTGCTTACTATTTTATACTTATAAGGCATAAAAGTCAACACATAGACGTTTCTTTAGCCAAAGGGGCTGTTGCAAAAGTAGATAAATAATCTACTGGAGCAATGGCTCCCTTTTTGTGTACAGAGACAGAAAAGCAGACTCCGAAGAGCCTGCCATTCATGGTATAATAAGTTATGACTA
>WFLY01000313.1 GCA_009177215.1 Bacillota bacterium | reverse complement strand
ATCGCTTTACGGTAAAGCCTTCCCAAAATATAGGTTATGGGAATATTGTTGGAATACATGGAAAAATAATAATGATACCCCAGCGTCCGCTCGTAAGCAATTTCGTATGCGACGCTTCTCACCACCATAATATCCCACGGGAGCTGAAAAGCAATTTNCTTTNCAATNCGGACATTNACAAAATAAAGGGNCAGAAATAAAAGGGCAAGCANACAATTTNTCATCCGGNTTACCCNCAATNAAANCTTTATATGAATACATTTNCAAAAAAGNAATATACAGATTATCAGTCCTATAAGAGCTATTGCGAAAAGCGCCTGATTGGGCAATCTGGTAACAATTTTCATATCATCACAATAATCCATGTTATTGCCCACAATCACCACACAAAACAGCACAGGAAAAAATATAATCAGCATAAGAATGCTCAAAATCCCAAATATCTTATTTGATATTTTCATACTTACTCCCTTACGGCTACTTCCGCTATAATATTTTTTCAATATTATAGCGGGGTCTTTGTTTTACCTCAATATAAATCTTACCGATATACTGCCCTACCAGTCCGATTGCCAGAAGCTGCACCCCTCCAAGGAACCAGATGGACAAAATCAGCGAGGTCCAGCCCTGAACCACGTGACCCGTAAAATAAGAAATCAGGGCATAAATTGCGGCAAGCATAGAAATGGCAATGATGAGAAATCCCATACCCAAAATCAGGCTGATTGGTTTTATGCTGAAAGAAGAAATTCCGTTAAACGCAAGCGCCAGCATCTTTTTCAGAGGATACTTGGACTCTCCCGCCACACGTTCTTTACGGTCGTAATACACGCTGTCGGTCTGATAGCCGATCAAAGGCATCATCCCCCTCAGAAAAAGATTCGTCTCCTTATACTGGGAAAACTGCTCCACCGCACGCTTGCTCATCAATCTGAAATCCGCGTGGTTATATACCGTTTTCACCCCCATAAGGCTCATGACCTTGTAAAATCCCTGCGCCGTAGTCCGCTTAAAAAAAGTATCGGTTTTCCGTTCCCTGCGCACACCGTAGACAATGTCACAGCCCCCATGGAACTTGTCAATCATCTCCTCAATAACTGCTACATCGTCCTGTAAATCCGCATCAATGGACACCGTCACATCACTCATATCCTTAGCGGTAATCAGTCCTGCCGTCAGGGCAAACTGGTGTCCCACATTACCTGCAAGCTTCACTCCGCGCACAGAAGCAGGATGCGCCTTATGCTCCTCCTCGATCAATTCCCATGTGCGGTCTTTACTGCCGTCATTTACAAACAGAATAAAGCTGTCCTCTGCAATTTTGCCTTTTCCAATCAAATCGTCAAGCACACCCCGAAGCGCCTCGGAAGCAATATGCAGCACTTCCTCCTCGTTATAACAGGGAACTACAATTGCCAGTTTATCCATTCTTACCTCATTTCTGTCAGGCAGTATCTCCTCTGCCGTAACCATTTTCAAATATTAAAATATTAATCAAAACCCTTCAGCAGGCATCCGGTGTACTCGCTGCCAGCAGAAATCAAAACCCCGCAGCAAACTGCGGGGTTTTGAAAAACTTGCAACGCCGCCTACACACCCTGTAATGCCTGCTCTAAGTCAGCTATAATATCGTCCACATGCTCAATTCCCACGGAAAAACGAATCAAATCCGGTGCAACGCCTGCCTCAACAAGCTGCTCGTCTGTCATCTGTCTGTGGGTATGGCTTGCAGGATGAAGCACACAGGTTCTTGCGTCCGCCACATGCGTCACAATAGCGGCAAGCCTCAGCTTGTCCATCATCTTCTCGGCGGCTCCCCTTCCTCCCTTCAGACCGAAGGAGATAACGCCGCAGGTGCCGTTAGGCATATATTTCTGCGCCAGCTCATAATATTTATTGCCCTTAAGCCCGGGAAAATTTACCCAAGCCACCTTTTCATGCCTCTCAAGATACTCTGCCACAGCCTGTGCATTGGCGCAATGCCTCTCCATACGCAGANGCAGGGTCTCCAGACCTACATTCAACNGGAATGNATTCTGGGGAGNCTGAATGGAACNCAAATCCCTCATNAGCTGTACCGTTGCCTTGGTGATATACGCGCCCTTGCCAAACTTCTTGGTATAAGTAACCCCATGATAAGACTCATCGGGCGTAGTGAGTCCGGGGAATTTCTCCGCATTGGCATCCCAGTCAAAGTTACCGGAGTCCACAATAGCTCCTCNTACGCACATTGCATGTCCGTCCATATATTTTGNTGNAGAGTGNGTCACAATATNCGCTCCCCATTTAAAAGGATTACAGTNAATGGGCGTTGCNAAGGTATTGTCCACAATCAAGGGCACGTTATGGGAATGGGCAAGACGTGCAAATTTTTCGATATCCAGAACCACCAGCGCCGGATTGGCAATCGTCTCCGCAAACACACNTTTTGTATTCTCGCAAAATGCCTTTTCAAGCTCCTCCTCGGAGGAATCCGGATCCACANCCGTACAGGAAATTCCCATTTTTTTCATAGTGACTGTCAAAAGGTTGAANGTTCCGCCGTAAACCGTCGAAGACATTACCACATGGTCGCCCGCCTCGCAGATATTGAAAACGGCATAATAATTTGCCGCCTGCCCCGAGCTTGTCAGCATTGCCGCCACGCCGCCCTCCAACTCGCAGATTTTCTGCGCCACAAAATCATTGGTGGGATTCTGCAGACGCGTATAAAAATAGCCGCTCTCCTCCAGATCAAATAATTTACCCATCTGCTCGGACGTATCATACTTAAAAGTAGTACTCTGGATAATCGGCAAAACCCTTGGCTGACCCTTTACCGGCTTCCAGCCTGACTGTATACATATTGTTTCCTTTTTATAATTATTCTCCATGTAATGTCTCCTCTATTATTCGTAATCATTCATCCCAGTTGTGATATACTGCCTGCACATCATCATCATCGTCCAAAAGGTCAAGAGTCCTCTGCAGGTTCTTGATTGCTGTCTCGTCCGTAAGCTCCACATAGTTCTGGGGAATCATAGTAACCTCCGCGCTCAGCATAGGAATCTTTGCTTTTTCAAGCGCTTCTCTCACCGCATCAAAACCATCGGGATCTGTCAGTACTTCAAAGCTGTCTTCCTCCTCCGCAAAATCCTCCGCTCCCGCATCGAGTGCCAGCATCATCAAATCGTCCGCTTCCATGTCACATTCTTCCTTATCAATGACAATCTGCCCCTTTTTGTCAAACATAAAGGATACGCAGCCGGGAGTACCTACATTACCCTGTCCCTTGGTAAAAGCGCNTCTCACATTTGCCGCCGTACGGTTTTTATTGTCCGTAAGCGCATCCACAATGATAGCTATGCCATTGGGACCGTATCCCTCATATGTAACATACTCGTAATTTACATTTCCCACATCTCCTGCTGCTTTCTTGATACCCCGTTCAATGGTATCGTTGGGCATATTGTTTGCCTTTGCCTTGGCAATCACCGTCGCAAGCTTGAAATTGTTGTTGGGATCCGGACCGCCTTCCTTTACGGCAACGGCAATTTCCCTTCCAATAATGGTAAAAATCTTACCTTTTGCAGCATCGTTCTTCTCTTTTTTATGCTTAATATTCGCAAATTTTGAATGTCCTGACATTTTTCTATACTCCTTTTCCTATAAAATCAAACTATTTTTTATCATAGCATTTTTTTACCTTTTCTTCAAGCACGGATTGCGAGACTATGCTTGTCTGATAGCTTTGTCACAAGCACTGTCTGAATCATCTTTTTATCCACGGTGAGAATTTTAAAATTATATCCCTGATAATCTATATCAAAATCCTCGTCAGGCTCCGGTATTTTGTCCATCTTTGAAATTAAGAAGCCGTTGAGCGTTTCAAACTCTTCTTTCTTAAAATGTATATCAAAACGCTCCTCCAGATCCTCCAAAGGTGTCGTTCCCTCTATGATATATTCGTCATTTCCCTTGTCTTCGATGTATTCCTTGTCCTCGTCATATTCATCCTGAATATTTCCTACGATTTCCTCCAGAATATCTTCCATTGCCACAAGTCCGTCCGTCTGCCCGTACTCGTCAACTACAACTACCATCTGCAGCTTTTTCGACTGCATTTCCTTGAAAAGCTCGTCTATATTCCTTGTCTGGGGCACAAAGCTGGGTTCCCTGAGCAGCCCCTTTATATTTTTGATAGCGGCATTGCTGTTCTTATGCTCCGCCTGATAGCGCATGGCATCCTTGAGATGCAGAATACCGATAATATGATCGATATTCTCTTCATATACCGGATAGCGGCTATTTTTGCCCGCAAGCATAAATGCGATTGCCTCCTTAAGCCCCATGGCCCCGTCAATAGCAACCATATTTTTGCGATGGGTCATAATATCCTGAGCTTCTTTGTCTCCCAGCTCAAATATATTGGAAATCATCTGTGCCTCGCTCTCCTGAATCAGCCCCTGCTCATGTCCTTCATAGACCAGATTGATCAATTCTTCTTCTGTAATGTCGTTTATCTCCTCATCACCCCGCACGCCGAACAGAAACAATATCCCGTTAGCAGTAGCCGTCACAAGTCCGGTAATCGGCTTCAACAGTCCTATGACAAAAGAAACAGGTGTAATACAAAAATACGCCCATTTATCCGGAACTCTCGATGCTATTTTCTTTGGCAGAAGCACACCGAAGGTCAACAATATGTATAAAAGCGCCAACATTGCAAAAATGGCAGAGATAACTACAATAACCTGCGCCGGAATACCCGTAAGCTTCAGGTTATCCCGGGCAAGTATCTTAAGCCCGTTGCTTATTCCCCTCAGCCAAAGCATAAAATATACCGCTCCCACAATAACATTGATCGTGGTAACAATCAGCTGTACCGTATTTACATACTCGGCAGGATTACTGATAATCTTGTTCAAGCGCAAAGATTTTTTATCTTTTTCCTCTTCGGCGCGTCTTTCTACCTCCTTACTGTTTAAGCTGCNGATTGCANCCCCGAAGCTATAAAAAAACATGTCTATCAACAATAGNGTTACAAAACAAATAATACTGGCAGTAGGTCCACTGTCATCCATTCAAAAAGTACCTCTCTTTCAACGTCTTACGTCTTTTTTACCTAAATTACCCATAAATATATCATTTATATAAACATTCGTCAAGCAGAGCGCTCATATCAGTACACTTACTGTAACACAGGTTACTCTTTTATGTATCCAGTTCCAGACTAATCATCAGTGCCTTATTGACTTTTTTCATAATTTCACCCTCCAGATGACATACCTTATCCTTCAGGCGTTTTTTATCAATTGTNCGCANCTGCTCCAAGAGCANCACCGAATCCTTNTCCNTGTCATANAGCTCCGCACTNNATTCTANATGGGTAGGCAGCTTCGCTTTATTCATCTTTGAGGTAATTGCCGCGCAGATAACCGTAGGGCTATGCCTGTTGNCCACATCATTCTGAACAATCAGCANCGGACGGATACCTCCCTNNTCAGAACCGATAACCGGTCGTAAATCTGCATAATAAACATCTCCTCTTCTCATTATTCCTCCATGATATGCTACCCGTTCGTCAAAAGCCAAACTGTAACCGAAAATTCTATGGATAGTATTACCTTTTTATCCGGAGGTATTCAATTTACTTATTCATAATCCGAAAAATAATCCTTCACGGAAACAATCTGTCCGTTTTTTACAAACACTCTGGGAATGCGCTTTCCCAAATCACAGACCAGCTCATAATTAAACCGGCCCGAAAGCTCTCCCAAGCATTCCGCGCTTAACTGCTCTTTACCCGAGAAACCAAGAAGTGTTACCTTATCTCCTTCCTTTGCCTCGGGGATATCACTGACATCCACCATAAACTGGTCCATACAGACTCTTCCAAGAATTGCCGCTCTTTTGCCGTGTATCAGCACATATCCCTTATTTGATAGGGAGCGGGGATAACCGTCCCCGTAGCCTATGGGAATAGTCGCCACACGCATATCCTTATCGGCGGTGTAGGTGCCGCCGTAGCTGACGCTTTGGCCCTTTTTCAGAATCTTTATGTATACAATATGGCTGTAGAGAGATAACGCTGGACGTAAGGGTACTCTTTCCCTGTTTACCTCCTCGGAAGGGTACAGCCCATATAATGTAATACCTGCCCTCACCACATCCATATTTGCTTCCGGCAGCTCNAATATTCNTGCGCTGTTGGAGCAATGCTTTANCGGAATGATAAANCGAAACGTTTCTTCTATTTTCCGGATAAAATCCGTGAATATGGCAAGCTGCTTTTTGGCGCTTGTTTTATCCTCCTCGTCGGCTCTTGCAAAATGAGTAAAAATACCCTCTATCTCAATGCCCTTACATTCACAGAGTTTCTTCACAAATGCAATTCCCGTCTCATCGGGAGTAATACCGATTCTGCTCATTCCGGTATCCACCTTGATATGCGCCTTAATCGTCTTCCCTTCCTGTAAGGCGGCAGCCGAAAGCTCTTCTATGGAATCCTCCCTGAAAACCGCCGGGCGGATTTCTTCCTTTGCAAGCATTTCATAACTGTAGGGAAAAGTGTACCCCNAANCCAGANTNGGTTTTTTCACTCCGNCAATNCGCAGGATATGCGCTTCTTCCGCCGTTGCCACCGCAAAGCCAAACATAAAATCAANAGGTTCTAACGTATGTGCAATNGGTACACAGCCATGCCCGTAGCCGTCCGTCTTGATCACGCCCATCATTTTTGTGCGCTCTGCAATATTTGATTTCATATTTCGCATATTATCAGTAATCGCATCCAAATCCACCTGTGCGTAAGCCCTTTTATAGGTCTCTAATTTCTCTGTCGGCTTTATCATGTCATTCATACCTTCTTTCTTAAGTGCATAATAATATCGCCTGCCATACAGGCATGTTCTCCCAAGGTACCTGCCGCCTCATCTCCTGCCCATGCATGAAGGCATACTCCTAGCGCGGCAGCCTCAAAGGCTCTCATCCCCTGCGCCAGCAAACCGGCTATCACTCCCGTCAATACATCGCCGCTCCCCGCAGTCGCCATACCGCTGTTTCCACGTAAATTTACACATGTAGGGGCGTTTTCTCCGCAAATAAAGGTTCTTGCATCCTTTGCCACCACAACGCCGTGAAGCCTACGGGCAAGCTTCTTTCCATAACCGGACAAATCCGTTTTCAGCTCGGGAACCGATTCATTCAACAGCCTCGAAAGCTCTCCTACATGGGGCGTCAAAATAATACATCTGCCTTCTCCACCCTGTGCGGATAGCTGCTCCTGTAGCCGTATATTTTTCGCAAGCAGATTCAGTCCGTCCGCATCGAGCAATAACGGGAGCTTACTGTCAAGGATTACCCGCTCAAGACACCTTAATGCTTCCTCGTCCTGAGAAAGCCCCGGTCCTATGGCAATGACATCCGCCCAATTCAAGCTTTCCTCCAAATCTTCCCTTGTGCCAAAAAGAGCCTCCGGTACAGCCTGCTGTAATATAACGCGGTTTTCTTTTGGTGAAATTACCTTTACCATGCCTGTGCCAATCCGATAAGCGCCGCGCGCCGCTAAGACAGCGGCACCGGCAATCTTTGCACTTCCCGCAATCAAAAGCACTTTGCCAAAGCTTCCTTTATTGCCGTCCGAACATCGGCTTGGGAGCAGCTTAATCGGCTCCTTATCATAGTAAAACATTTGAGGCTCCTGCCCCATGAACGCCCTTTCTCCGATACCGATATCCGCCGCGACCACCTCTCCCGCATACTCACAGCCCGGAAAAAGTCTTAAACCTCTCTTCTCAAAGGCAAAGGTTACGGTCATATCCGCCCTGACGGCACAGCCAAGGACTCTTCCTGTATCTGAACAGACACCGCTGGGTACGTCCAGCGCCAGCTTGAAGCCTGACGCCCTGTTAAAATACTCCACTGCCTCTCTGGAGCTTCCTCTAACCTCTCTGGACAGTCCTACGCCAAACAATGCGTCTATCAAAATATTATATTCTTCTCTTATGGGTTTGCTGCTTATCCTCAAAGGATAATTTCGTAAAATATTCCTCTGACATTTCCACTGCTCTGAAGCTTTTATCTCATCGCCCAAGCACCAGACGTCCACCTTACAACCCGCTTCGCTCAAAAGCCGTGCAAGCGCAAGACCATCCCCGCCGTTGTTGCCCATGCCGGCAAGCACAAGAACCGTTCTTCCCTTCATTATCTCCGGCAAAAAACGTTTCTCCAATGTTCTAAATGCCGCAAGCGCCGCCCTCTCCATCAGCACCATAGCGGGAATTCCTATTTTCTCAATGGTGTTTTCGTCATAACGTTTCATTTCCTTCGCCGTCACAAGATATTTCATCACTATACCTCCCTGTCCGCTTTAGCGGACATCAATTCAATATTTGGATGGAACATCCAAACTTTTACCTCCCTGTCCGCTTATTTTACACAAATCCAAAAAGGGCTGCCTCGGCAAGCCCTTTTATCCGTATTGTTATTCCTGCTTTTTTTTCCGAGGAAGCTTAGGATGCTGCTCCTCCGGATTATATTTCATATCAAACAGATTGATCACGTCAGCGCCAAAAATATCATGCATATAGGAATAAATCTCATGATTTTTCTGTTCCAGCTCCTGCTTATGTATCAGCCTCTTTTTCAGCTCAATGCGTATCTGCGTCACCCATTCCGCCGTCTCGTTAATAGCTTCCGTATTTTCCTGCATGGCATCATAGCAATATTCCATAGTCATCAGCATCAGTTGAAAGTTAATTTTATCGATTTCACGAGGCAGATCCAACAGCTCATCCTTATAGCTTTCAATCTTATCATTGCACTCCTCAATCAGACGTTTATTATCCTCANTTTTCTTTTTGGCGCCGGCGCTCTGGCTGCTATCGTCCATCATGGACACNATCTCTTTCATCAGCCTTTTCTTAAGCTTCTTCATCTCCTGAATCTCTGTATTCAGCTTGCCTTGACGTTTCAAGAGACCGTTCAAATGCTCCTCCCATTCCTTTACCGACTCTCTCTCAAGCTCGTTCAAAAGACGATACCATTTATTATCTAGAGTCAACACCGGAATTTTCTTGTCTTGAAGTGCATTTATAAACGATTCTTTCTTTTTATTGCCGTTTTTGCCCATGCCCCACAGTCACCTCNTTTCTACTGATAACAAGTTAGCATACTGNTCCGTATTGTTTCATTTCACCATTAGGCTGCATGAACGTAAGCGCTNTAGTGCGCTAATCCTTGCCATTCTCCTGCATGTAACGATTAATATTATAAGAAAGCTTCATCAGGCTGTCCGAAAGATGTACATTTTCCACCTGAATACCTTCAGGTAAATTTAAATCCACATGAGCAAAATTCCAGATAGCACGGATACCGTTCTTCACCAGCTTATCCGCCATCACCTCTGCGCTTGTCTTAGGAATCGTCAGCACTGCAATGTCAATGTCATTTTCTCTTACAAAATCTTCCATTTCCTCTAACGGCATTATTTTCACATTACGCACATCCTTGCCGATAAGCTCGGGATTTTTGTCGAACATACCTTTAAAAATAAAGCCTCTTCTCTCAAAATTCATGTAATTGC
>WFLY01000090.1 GCA_009177215.1 Bacillota bacterium | reverse complement strand
GAAAGCAGGAATGAAAGGAATTATTGATTTAGCAGATGTGCAGGACAGCCCTGCTGCCGTCACAGCATTTTATGACCGATTCCGGGGAAAGATTGCGGATATTGAAACCGTGGAGCAGAGGAACAATATTCTTTCAGATATGCAGCAGTATTTTGAAAGAGCAGTAAGGCAGGAGCCGCAGAGTCGGGATATGCTGTCAGAGATTTACCAGTTGTTAAAGCGGAAATGTTGGGAGGTTGGCTTGTGTGGTAACGGATGAAGAATTAAAAGCCGTCTACGGAATGTTTACGGATGCTTGGAAACTGTACAAGAAATATGCGGATGTGCAGCAGGAGGACGAATATTGGGAAGCCCTGATTGCTGAAGCTGATGCAATAGCGAAAAAGCACCAGAACAATAAATTATGCCGTGACCTGATTTTGGCGGCTATGTCTGAACTGGAAAGGAAAAGTAAGGAAATTCAGAAAATGCAACATAAAAAAGAGCCTGCCTAAGCAAGCCCCCGAACCTGATTAAATTATAAAGGAGTGGCTTGCACTCTCAAAGGCTTGCAGAGGNCTTGAATTTATAAAGCCGTGGATTATCCTATCTGTCACAAAAAGCAAGTCATATGACCTTATAGAGTTTAATTCAGAGTTGGGGCGTGTTCCAGTGGGGCGCAGTGATTTTTATGGTTTTCGGAGAAAATTCTATCATAACTTGGATGTGATACTAAGGGAGGAATGCAGCGCATGAAGCAATATAAATTTTCCGTGGAGGAAATAAAGCGGTTGACAAAGAGCATGATGTTTTGGTAGACAGCCGGGAAAAGAAAAATTCTCACATACTGGACTATTTCAGGAAACAGAAGATTTCTTTCCAGACTGAAAAACTGGAATACGGCGATTATTCGTTTATGATTCCGGCGGCAGCAGCAGGCGAGGACATATATTTTCACCGGGATTGCGTGGTGGAGCGCAAGGCATCCTTGGAGGAATTGAGTGGCAATCTGACCGGGGAAAGAGAACGGTTTGAAAAAGAGTTCCTGAAAGCCGGGAATGACGGCTGCAAGGTGTATCTGATGATTGAAGCCCCCGGTGGTTACTCTGATATTATCGGGCATAAATACCGCACAGAGTTCACGCCTGCTGCCTATATGGCATCTTTAAAGACNTTTGAACACAGATTTGATGCAAACATTCAATTTATTTCCCCGGAATATGCCNGCTATTACATAGTTTCGACTTTCTAGTATTACGCAAGGGAGATATTAAAATAGCCAGTGGCAGCAGGATTTGTTGATATTTTGTAACGGTTTTTCTCTGATTTATCCCTATTATTCATAGATTTATTGTGGTTTTTCGAGGATATTTGGGAAAATGAACATTGAAAAATGCTGATATAATCAGGGGGTTTGGAATTTAATGACACGATAACGCGCGCGAAAAGTGCAAATTTGCCGTTGATTTAGGCAAAACATGACGTATAGGGAATAGAGAATATAAGCAGATAGTAACGATAATAGTATAGTTACGGAAAGGGGATGGTATGGNGTGGGCGGTTATGGTTCCGGCGGTCACAATAAGACNCACANACGGCTTGAAANNTTCCNCAGGATNGACAGCTTTGCATTTTATGATTATCTNATGGGGGATAAATACCTTNTNTGCAAAGAAACTGTAAAATATCCGTTATTCAGGGGAGATATTGTCTATTATGTGGGGGAGAGAATGGCAGTGATCAGGGAGGGGGAATCTTATACAGATTTGCTTTTGTCCAGTGTGCCGGGGATTGACGGAATATCCGAAAGACTGTATTTTCATTGTCCGTATTGTGGGCGGCGTGTGCGGTATCTGTATGATTACTATAAACATTATGCGTGCCGGAAATGTGCAAAGCTGAATTATTCCTGCCAGCAGAAAAACGGCATGGATGAACTACGGCTGAAAATGGAGAGGATTGCGGAACGGTTGGATTATCAATGGTGGAGAAATGGTTTTGACTGCATTGCTGATGTGTATTACATACCGAAACCGCATTATATGAGATGGGCTAAATATGAAAAGCTGATGCAGGAGTTTAAGGCATTGCAGAAAGAGTATGAACGCAACATGGAAAACGCACTTATGAAAGCATACAAAGCATTATGCAGATAAAGGTTTGAAGTGCCTTGCAGTAGGGCTTGCAAAGGGGCCAATCGGGCTTAAAATGGTGCAAGGGTAGAAATATAAGGGTAAGAGGATAAAAGCGGAAATGGGCTTTTAAAACTTAATATAGGCATTGTCTGGCAAAGAAATGTGTGCTATACTCCATTCATGGGAAACCATAGAGCCGGGCGGCTACCCTCTTTTTCGGAGGGGCTAACCCTCCAGACGAAAGAAAGGAGGGCGTTGCCAATGATGATTACATATTCTGATTTAGTTCAGACTGGAATATTCATTGTTGCCCTTATTGGATTGTGTTACACAGTTTTTAAGGGAAAACGAAAATAGCCGCCACTACTGCGAATAGTGACGGCTGACACCATGTGTTAGTTTGATTTGTTCGAGGGTAGCCGCTTTTATGGCTTTCCCTTTTTCTGTCTATAATATAGCATATCCGGCAGCAGGATTCAAGAGCCAAACACACGTTTATTGTAATGTGATTGCAAAAGCTGTCTGCCTGCTGCCCTCTCATTTTCTTGTCAGGCGTTTCCCTGAATATCCATTTCCCAAACAAGGCAGAGCCGCCACACTGAAATTTCCGGGCAGGCATCCGGTAGTTAGTCCTGCTTTTGTCTGTCACGGTTTATCGCTTCGGTGATTGCCCGAACAACGAAAGCATTTGTACTTTCCCCCATACTGGTGGCGTGTTTCTGTACCTTTGCTTTATCGCCTTTGGGAACTCTGATTCGGATATCTTCAACGGATTCTTTCAGGTACTTTTTTGCAGCTTTCGCTTGTGCTTCCGTGTATCGGCTTTTCTTTTCTTCTGACATAGTTACACCCTCTTTCTTTGTTGTAATGGGGCGGCGAAAAATAAAGGCTTCTTTTCCACCTTACACTGATATTATAGCACTTGTAAATATATGTGTCCATAGATAAAATAAGCAAAGATTATGCTCTATGTGCCCATAGTATAATTGTATTATCAACAAGGAACACAACAGCCGGGAGAGCCGAAAGCACCCGATACCGAAAGCCATATACCTGTGAGTGAGCAACGGAGCAATACCAATAGTCAGGAAGATTCTTTCGGGGCTGAAATTCCTTGAAATTGTAAGGAGAAGCCACCATGACAGAAAGAATGATTGAGAACCGTATCAAGAAATTATCCGCACTAGAAGAACAGATTGCACAGCTTCAGGAGCAGGCAAACATAATCAAAGGCGAACTAAAAGCAGACCTTGAAGAAAAGGGGCTTGACGAACTGAAAACAAAGAATTTCCTTATCAGGTGGAAAGAGATTGTCAGCAACCGCCTTGACGGTAAGGCATTAAAGGCAGCATTGCCGGAGATTTACAGCCAGTATTGCAAGCCCACAAGCAGCCGGAGATTCACAGTAGCATAAATGAAAAGCCCTTATCAAAGCCGGTAACTCTGATAGGGGCAGTAACCCGATAACAAGTCAAATTATGGGTATGAGGGAATTATAACATTTCCTCTGCCCGGAGTAAAGAGAGGATTTGAAAGAAAATGATATTAGAAAAATTCACATTCGACCAGTTACCGTCCGCTATGCAAATGCACATTCTGTATAGCCGAAAGATTCCAGTAGGGGAGTACAGGCTTGCAATATGGAGCGAGAAAGACACCCTTTATTACAATGACCTGAAAGAAAGCGAGGTCAAGCAGTTTGTTAATCTGATAGAGAGTGAAAAAATTCCTGAATAACAGGACTATGGACAGTATTTATAACAAGTACGGTTTTGCGGTATATATGGAGATTCACGATGCACACGACTTTTTGATTAAAAAGGAGCGTGGCAAGATAGCGGAGAGAGTGGAAGAGGAATATTGGATTATCGAAAAAGCTATGGATAGACCGTCAATTCCAGTTAGTCAGCAACTTTTGAAAGCTATGTCACATCTGGCAGATAAAGGATATTTCAAGTACAAGGAATGGAGTACAGACCAGACATACATCTATTTTATGGGCTATCTGTTAGGAAGTGAAAAGCTGAAATGGGAGGGGGCAGTTATCATGAGTGAGCAGAATATAAGAGATTTATTCCAGTTATAACGGAAATTGGGGGTGTGGCAATGGTAATAGCTGGACTTGGAAATCAGTTAGACAGCAACGAAACAGATATATTGAATCCTAATGCTATGAAAAGTGCGCTTTATGGTGTGCAAATTCATTTAGAGCGCATAGCGGAAGATTTGGAGAAAGCAGAGAAAGGAGGAGCGGCATAATGGCAAAGCAGAAAGAGAGAATGAACCTTGCAACGGAGATTTTAAGCGATATGAAAAGACAGCTTATCAGATGCAGGATTGTGCTTATTATCTCACTGGCTGGGAACATCATTCAGGCAGCAGTATTAATTTTCAGGTAAAGTAAATAAGGGAGTGGGCGGCGGCTTATATGCCTGCTGCCCTATCCCACATTATAGAGAGGCGGTGCTTATTATGGCAGAAAAGCGGAAAGACAGCAAAGGCAGGATATTGAGGGATGGAGAAAGTCAGATGAAAGATGGTCGTTACCGTTAAGTATATGGATGGCAGAGGAAAGCGGTGTGCGGTGTATAGTTGGAAATTGGTAGAAACGGACAGAATGCCACCCGGAAAGAGGGATGATATAAGCCTACGGGAGAAAATAAAGCAGATTGACCGGGATGTTGAGGACGGTATAAAAACTGCTGCCAATAACAAAATTACCCTGAATAATATGTTTGATTTGTATATGGCAGGAAAATATGAGTTGAAAGATTCCACACGCTCCAATTATCTATATATGTATGAAAATTATGTTTCAGACGAGATCGGGAGAAAGAAAGTAGCCAGTATCAAGTATTTGGATGTAAAGGCATTTTATAACAGTCATATCAGGAAAAAGGGCTTTAAGCCTAACAGCATGGAAATTATCAATACAATTCTGCATCCAGTATTTACACTTGCGGTAAGGGATGGATATATCAGGAGTAACCCCACGGATGGNGTAATGGNAGAGATAAAAAAATNTCATANTTGGGANNAATCCAAACNCCACGCATTGACAGAGCAGGAGCAGGAAGCCTTTATTGACTTTATTTCCANTTCTGATANTTATAGGCACTGGCTTCCATTGTTCACGGTGTTTCTTGGAACTGGATGCAGAGTGGGTGAGATTATCGGTTTGCGGTGGCAGGATTTGGACTTTGAGAACCGGACAATAAGCATTAATCACAACTTGATATATCGGGTATATCGGCAGCAGGGCAAAAAGTGCGAGATGCACATTATCACACCAAAAACAAGCGCAGGATGCCGCACAATCCCTATGTTGGATGAAGTGCGCCGGGCATTGTTGCAGGAGAAGCGGCAGCAGATGCAGAGGGGATATAATGAAACAGTGATAGACGGCTACAGCGGTTTTATCTTTACGAACCGTGAGGGCTATGTACACAATCTACAGACTATCAATAGGGCGATAAAGAGGATATCCACAGCTTACAATGAGCAGGAGAAAGAGAGGGCAAAGCAGGAACACAGAGAGCCTATTCTTATCAGGCATTTTTCCGTTCACAACCTTCGGCATACATTCTGTACCCGGTTTTGTGAGAATGAAACTAATATCAAAGTCATTCAGGAGATTATGGGGCATAGCGATATAAGCACAACCATGAACATATACGCAGAAGCAACGGAGAGCAAAAAGAAAGAATCCTTTGAAAATCTGCAAGGCAAAATCCAAANATGCTGACCTGATAAGAGAGNCGTTCCGGGATTGCCGGGGCGGTTTTCCTATATCTNAANTNTATNNCANTTTTTATCTCAATCTAAAGNACCGTNACANGCAAAGATAAACGAAAAAAAGAGGGGGAAAGTGTCGGAAGCATAGGCTTTTGTATAGCCATAAACAGAGATAAACAAAGACGAAATACAGTATTATCATTTCCCGACAATGAAGAGTTTAGAGAAGTAAAAAGGCTTGAAATGCTGATAAGGCATTTTTTGAATANTGTTTAAAGACTATAAAGCGATTTTACACAGACTTTACACGGATTACGGTTTGAAGTGTGTAAAATTGTGTAAAGCATCCATGTTGAAATTTTACTTATTGCAAAGGTACTCGGAGTATGCTATATTAAGAATACGAAAAGGAACAACCGCCCACAAGGTGGGTTGACCCAAAATGCGAAATAGAAAAATCCACCCCGTACTCGGTCAAAGTTTAGGGGTGGTTTTCTATGTATGGTTACTTACAAAACGTAAAAACGAATGTAAGCAATGCCAAAAGGAAAAGACCAAAGGTCATTAAATCCTTAAAATCGAAATGATTTTTCATAGGCATCACCCCCATTCTGTAAAAATGAGAGGTCAGACCACCCTGCAACACGGTTGTCCTTGTGAAGTATTTTAGCATAGAGCAGAGGCAAACACAATCATAATTTACATGTAAAGGTAAGAAGTTAGATAAGTAAAACCTTGTAAAATCACAATGTCATTAACTTAAGAAAAAGAACAATACCGGATACCTTTACACCCTTCCATGGGATAAAGCTGTCCGGTATTGTTCTGGAAACAAATCCTGATATTTGATGTTATTTTACTGTATTTATCATGTGGGATGTTCTCATGTTTTACAACTCTGTCGTTTAATAAGCTCTTTTATGCGTGTTTGAATATTTTCCCGCAAGCTGCCCTTTTGTCCGGTGGTAATGACGATCCGGCCATATTGGAACCAGATTTTTGCTGATGTCTTCATATATCTGCTGGAACAGCCTGTCCTGTTTTTGCGCGTCTGTTTCCAGCAGAATATAGATCAGGTCATTTTTCAGTATCCCAATGCTTAATGCCCGGTTAATCATCATTTTATGTTTCCTGTGTTTCTCTTTTTCATCCAGTTCCTTCTCTGCATCGCGGATGATG
>WFLY01000062.1 GCA_009177215.1 Bacillota bacterium | reverse complement strand
TGCGCCACACAGATTTGCGCGTCCCTCCACCAAGGCCCTTTTCCTGAACGATATAGGCAATCACTATACTTTCCAAATTTAGAAAATCGGTCCTTCCTGCACCTCCTCCGCGGTATCCAGCAGCATCCCCGGATGAGGTAACCCAGATGTGACATCAGTACCTGCAGCTTTACCCTATCATCGGGGGTGTCCTGAAAATATCGGATAACCTCCTCCAGATACTCAAGCTCCTCTTTTTTCTTTGTTACGTTTCTCAATGTATAATATAAATACTCCTCCCCAGAGGCGGAAAGAGTATAATTCATTCTCTTGAAAATTTCATCCATATTTAAATCGTTCCAAGTGATATCATCCAGCTGGCCGTCTTCCCGATGCTTCTTGAAATAGCTGGCAATACGCTCATAACGATCTCTGGAATATTCCCTCTTCGGAAGCTCCCCATAATCCCGATACAGCGATTCAATATATTTCTTTTCCCTTTTCTTAGCCGAAAAAGCTTCTTTCACAAAAACACATACAAAAAACAAAGCAAAAGCTAAAACAAAAATAAGATATTCCATTTTCTACAATCCTTTTTAACAAACTGACCCTGTAGATATAACAGACAGGAGGACTCCCCCTGCCTGTTATCCTAAAGTCATATTTGCTCCCAAATTTAAAACCAATTGTTTTTTACAGGAATATATATTTCAAAATAAAGAGTACCGTCAAAATATACATCAAAACACTGACCTTACCTTTTGTCTTTCCCGCGCACAGATGAAGAATCGTCCATGAGATAACGCCGATAGCAATACCCTCTGAAATACTGTAAGCCAACGGCATTGCAGCGATACAAAGGAATGCGGGAATCGACTCCAGCATGTTATCCCAGTTAATTTTAGCTACGGAAGCAATCATGTAAAATCCTACGATAATCAACGCCGGAGCAGTTGCAAAGGAAGGGATTGTCAAAAACAGAGGGGCAAAAACAATTGCCAACAGGAACAATAAACCGGTGGTAACGGCTGTCAGACCTGTCCTACCGCCTTCGGTAACACCGGAGGCACTCTCCACATAGGTAGTAGTTGTGGAAGTACCAAGTATGGCACCGGCACTGGTTGCGACAGCATCTGCCAGCAAAGCGCCCTTGATTCTGGGAAGCTTGCCGTCCTTGTCNAACATATTTGCNTTAGAGGATACANCTATCAGGGNTCCCAGAGTATCAAATACNTCNACAAACAGGAATGCAAATACAATTACCACCATATCCATAATCNTAAGTGCACCAAAATCAGCCTTAAACACCTGTCCAAAGGTGTTCCCAAGAGGTGAGAAATCAAAGGAAACAAAAGCGGTCGGAATTACGGAATACATTCCAAGATCAGCATTAGGCTTATAGAAACCGATCAGTTCGCAGACAATACCCAAAACCCATGTAATCAAAATACCGAAAAGAATACCTCCCTTTACCTTCTTGACCAACAAAAATCCTGTTATCAACACGCCAATCAAGGCAAGAAGCGCTCCCATACCTACAGAATTGAAATTATCCTTAAAATTCTGATAAGTAACCAGTGTGGAATCACTGTTCACTACAAGCTTCGCATTTTGCAAACCGATAAATGCAATAAAAAGCCCGATACCGGCGCTAACCGCAGACTTTAAAGTCATAGGAATCGCATTAAAGATTGCCTCGCGAACATTGGTGACAGAGAGGATAATAAAGATAAGACCCTCAATAAATACCGCCAACAGAGCTACCTGCCATGAATATCCGTACCCAAGCACAACAGTATAAGCAAAATATGCGTTTAAGCCCATACCGGGTGCCAATGCAAAAGGATAATTTGCCAAAAGTGCCATCAGCACTGTTCCGATAAAGGAAGCAAGCGCCGTTGCAAGCAAAATTGCCTGCTTGTCCATTCCAGCATCGCTAAGAATGTTAGGATTAACCGCCAAAATGTAAGCCATTGTCATGAAGGTTGTAATACCCGCCATGATTTCTGTCTTCACGTTGGTGTTGTTCTCCTTAAGTTTGAAGAATTTCTCTAACATGTTTTTTCCCTCCTAAGTAATTTTTTTCGTGGCGGTTCTGCTCAAAGCCGCCGTTCGTTTAGAGAAATACATATATGATGTCTGAGCTTTACTCAGATAACATCCGTTTTAATATGGCATCACAGCTTTTATAGATATCCTGTATACTTTCACCGATATTAAACTCTCCGTTCCGATACAAAATCTTACCGTTTATCATAGTCATAAGTACATTCGCTTTACTTCCGCTATAGACCAGATTTGCAGGGATATTATGCTCCGGCTGCATATTGGGATTCTGCATATCAATCATAATAATATCCGCCAGCTTTCCCTTGGCAAGTGCATCCGCCTTATGCAGCCTCATGGCTTTGGCTCCGCCTGTGGTTGCCATACGGAGTATCTCTGCAGCATCCAGACTTGCAGCATCCTGCTCCTTTATTTTGCTGAGGCCGCTTACCAAAAACATCTCCCGGAACATATCAAGACAATTATTGCTCGCCGGTCCGTCCGTTCCTATCGCCACCGGTATTTTTCTCTTCATATAGTCCGCTATGGGCGCTATGCCGCTTGCCAGCTTCATATTGGAAGCCGGATTGGTAATTACATACATACGGCGCCTGCGAAGCACCTCCATGTCTTCTGCTGTCATATGCACACAATGAAAGCCGCCTCCGCCAAACTCAAAAATTCCCAGCGAATCCAGAAAAATAAGGGGCGTCATGCCGTAACGCTGTTTGCACTCCTTCACTTCCTTTGCCGTCTCCGCCATATGGGTATAGACAGGAGCATGATACTTATGGGCAAGTTCCGACACACCGCACAACAGCTCCTTAGAACAGGTATATTCCGCATGAAAGCCAAGCTGGTAGCTAATCAGCGGGTTCTTTTTATTCAGCTTCAGATATTCCTCCTCCACCTGCCGGATAGAGGAAGTAAAATTGTTAAGCCCCGGTACCAGCACACAGCGCATTCCCATATCTGCACAGGCATCCGCCACCGCTTCCGGCGCAATGTACATATCAAAAACGGATGTGATTCCTGCCGTTAAATATTCCAACACGGCAAGCTTGGTAAAGGTATAAATATCTTCAAGCTTTAGCTTCGCCTCCATGGGAAAGACCTTTTTGTTAAGCCACTCTGAAAGCGGCACATCATCTGCATAGGAGCGCAGAAACGTCATAGCCGAATGAGTGTGGGCATTTTTGAAGCCTGGCATTAAAAGATTCCTCCTACAGTCAAGCTCTATATCCCACGCGATTTGGGGATATGAGCTTCTATCCCAGTCACGGTTCAGCTCCGCCTGTTCTGCAACATAGGCAATCTTATCGTTTTTAATCCAAACCTCTCCCTCAAAAATCGGGCGGTTCTTTTCCATGGTAAAAATTCTGGCATTATATAAGCGGATGTTCATTGAATGGATTCTCCTCCAAAACCAAAGGGTAATAATTCTGCCAATGTATAGGTTTTATATTCCGTAGTGCTTTTTGCAACTATTATTTGAAAATCATCTCTGGCAAACTCCTTCATCACCTGTCGGCAAATCCCACAGGGATAGGCATAATCCACAGGCTGCTTTCCCTTCAGTCCTCCCGCAATGGCAATCGCCAAAAATTCCCTTTCACCCTCGCTGACCGCCTTGAAAAAAGCTGTCCTCTCGGCGCAATTAGTGGCTCCGTAGGAAGCATTTTCAATATTGCCGCCCTGATAAATCTTACCGGAATTTGTAAGAATCGCCGCACCTACCAGATACTTGGAATAGGGGGCATAGGCTTGATTTCTCGCTGTCAACGCAGCTTCGATAAGCTCCTTTATCGTCCGCTCAGATATTCTGTTACTCCCTATTTCATGCTCTGACATACCCTTCACCCTTCAATATCAAAACCCTTGATAGCTTCCGAAACCAACTTTCTAAATCTGGGGGCCGCCATATCTGCTGCCGCCTGAACTTCCTCATGATTTAAGGGATTGTCCGTCATACCTGCCGCCAGATTACTGATACAGGAAATCCCACAGATACGCATACCGCAGTGATTCGCGCAGATTGCCTCCACCACAGTGCTCATGCCCACTGCGTCACATCCGAGAGTGCGTAACAGTTTAATTTCAGCCGGTGATTCAAAGGAGGGACCGGTAAGCTGCGCATAAACGCCCTCCTGCAAAAAAATCTGATTCTCCAACGCCTTATCACGGATAATCTGCTGTAAATCCTTGTCATAAACTGTACTCATATCCGGGAAACGTGTTCCCAGCTGGTCAATATTAGCACCAATCAAAGGATTGGGCGCAAATACGGAAATATGATCCTTTATCAGCATTAAATCCCCCGCATGGAAGGAACCGTTGACGCCTCCCGCCGCGTTGGTAAGAAAAAGTATCTCCGCCCCCATAAGCTTCATCAGGCGAATGGGAAGCACCACATCGGAAATATCATAGCCCTCATAGTAATGGACTCTCCCCTTCATGCAGACAACAGGAATTTTATCTATATAACCGAAAATAAATTTTCCGGCATGCCCCGGAACGGTGGATACCGGAAAACCCTCTATTTCATTATAAGGAAGCTCCGCCTCTACCTCTATCTGCTCTGCATAATCTCCCAGCCCCGAACCAAGCACCAGCGCAACCTTAGGTACGAAGCTTGTTTTACTGCGAACACATGTATAGCAATTCGTTAATTTTCCGTAGATTGGATTCATTATTTCTTCTCCGTAATAATAATTTTCACGCAATAAGTATATTATACAGAAAAACATTTGAAAAAGCAATGAAAAAAGCTCATGAAAAAGTACTTCTTTCATACTCTTATCATGAGCTTTCCCCTAAAACTTATTCCTTTACACCGCCGATAGTCAAACCGGTTACAAAATACCTCTGTAAGAAAGGATACAGACAGATAATGGGCAACATTGTTACTACGGTAGCCGCCGAACGAACGGTAATCGGCGTAATAGCTGCTGCGGAACCTCGCTCGCTGGCAGACGCCGCACTGCCGCTTTGCTGCATTACGGAGGACAACAGCTTCATCAACTCGTACTGTAAAGTGGTATATTCTGTCTTCATTCTGTTATATAACATTGCGTCAAACCAGGAGTTCCACTGACCTACCGCAACAAACAACACAACCGTAGCATACACCGGCTTACACAGGGGAGAAATAATCTTTACAAAAATTGTCATATATCCCGCCCCATCCAGCTGTGCCGACTCCTCCAGACTGTCCGGAAGTCCCAACATATATGTACGCATAACCAGCATATTCCATGCGCTTATCATACCGGGAACTACATATACCCAAAAGGTACCTGTCAATCCCAAATTTCTATACAATAGGAATACAGGAATCAAACCACCGTTTACATACATGGTAACAACCCAGAATAGGGAAAGCTGGGATTTAAACAAAAATCTTTTACGGCTGACTACATATGCCAGCAAGGCATTCACCACAACTGAAGATAGCGTACCAATAACGGTTCTCGCTACCGAAATTTTTGCACCTGTAATCAAATTTTCCATTGCCAGTACTGTCTGATAGTTTTTTAAGGCAAACTTTCTGGGCCACAAATAAATACCGCCGCGCACTGCATCAATACCGTCATTAAAAGATATCGCAACCGTGTTCAAAACCGGATACAGCGTGATAATAACGAAGGCGATCATAAACAAAGAATTTAAGACCGTAAACACCTTGCTCCCCGCAGAGCTTTTTACTCTTTTTTTCGTTTTCTCCATTTTCCTTCACCTCCTAGAACAACCGCTCTTCACCGGCACGTTTTGCCAGCTGGTTACATATCACAATCAAGGCAATACTTACCACGCTCTTAAATATACCCGCTGCAGTACCAAGAGAGAAGTCGTTCTGACTGATACCCCATTTCAACACATAAATATCAATCGTATCAGATACGCTCTTTACTAAACNATTAACCTAAGATATATTGAACTTCAANTCCGGCATTTAATACATTACCAATATTCATTAACAGCAAANTCATAATAGTGGGCTTGATGCCTGNAAGCGTTATGTAACGAATTTTTTGCAGTCTACTGGCTCCGTCAATGGATGCCGCCTCATACAGGCTGGGGTCTATTGCAGTAATTGCAGACAAATAAATGATTGCATTCCAACCGGTTTCCTTCCAACAGTTAGCAAATGCTACAATCGGCCAAAAATATTTGGGATAAGCAAAGAAATTAATTGCCTGATCAATAATATTCGCTCTCATTAGTAAATCATTAATAATACCGGTACTTGACAGAGCATCATGTAAAATACCTGTAACAATAATCCATGAAAGGAAGTGGGGCAGATAAGAAATAGTCTGCACCGTCTTTTTTGCTATTGTAGAACGGATTTCATTTAATAACACGGCAAACAAAATTGCCATAACAGTAGTAGTCAATAGGTTTAATGCACCCATACAGAAGGTGTTTCTAATTACCCTTAAAAAGGTAGCGTCTTCAAACAAAAATTTAAATTTATCAAGTCCTACAAATTTTGAACCGAGAAGACCATCCTTAGGCTTATAATTTTGGAAAGCCATAAGCCAACCCGTTAAAGGCCAATAATAGAATATAATACCATAGACCGTCACAAAGAAAGAAATAATGAGCAGTGTCTTCTGTCTTTTAATCTCTTTCCAAGTGATTTTTTTATCTCTTTTTACGTTTGCTACTTTTTGAGCCATTCTATCACTCCTATCTTACAGTCAAAAGGCAGCAATAGTCTTCGTTATGAAATACCTATTGCTGCCCTCTCATGCAATTATTTCAGAAGAACGCAGTTCCTATTTCTCAATTTACTTAAAAGTATCCAAAATTGCCTGCATCTCGCTTAAGAAATCTTCAGGCTTACAAGCATTATAAACTCCCATGTACTCTTCCCATGCGGCGTCAAAGTCTTTTGCCATAACTACCTTAGGAAGATACTCATGCTTAATTTCACCNNTCTNTGCCCAAGCAACACNACCGGGAGNCTCGGTNGTNAAATTGTTNGAATAANTGTANATAGGGAACCAAGGTCCGTTTGTCTCAACTACAGAACCAATCATATCAGGATAATTACGTGCGTCATACGCCGCAAGACAATCCTTCAAAGGCTGAGCCATATCTAACTGGAACTCGGAAGGCTGCTCTTCAGGCTTATTAGCATTCTTACCGTCACGGCTGGTGCCATGCCACTGAGGCAGGTAAGAATACTGGCAACGATGAGACGCCTGATAAGAAGTATCGGACCAGTTTAATCTCTGCTCGTCGGTTCTATAGTATAAACCGTCAGCATCTACGTTGTAATCAACATCCTTAACACCCCAGAATCTCAAATCATGAAGCTCCTGATCCATAGCACAGTCAACGATAAACTTGAATGCCTTATCAGGATCCTCACAGTCAACGGTAATAGCAANACCAGAAGNCTGATTTACAGTATCATCATAGGTATGCCATCTGTTTACCATACCAGCTTCAGTGGTAAGTCCAAGAGGCACATAGTTGCAGCCCTTAGCGTCCAGACCCTGCTGCTTAAATACATCATTTACGGTGTAAGCGAAATCCCACCACTGGTCAACCATACCAAGAACACGACCGGTAGACAGCTTTGCAATATACTCGTCATAAGTCTGAGTGAAGCTTTCAGGATCAACANATCCCTNATNGTACNCNTCATTCAGCTTTNTCNNATACTTNNTGGTATCCNCGGAAGTANTGTAGTCACCAATAGTAAGNGTNTCTTNGNNAACCAATACGGAACCATCGNTAGGATAACCTGCAAGGAACNGACCCGCANTNTCAATACNNAAATANCTCCAGTCCTCACACAGAATGGTATATGCNATGNTTGCTGTACCNTCNTCCATGGTAGGGTTAGCTGCCATATAGTCTTCGATTACTTTGAAATANTCATCCNTAGTCTGAATTTCCGGATATCCAGCCCANTCAAGTACTCTTACCTGAATCCAGAATGCCTCATCATTATGAGTAGTTGCTGTACTCTCTCCCATGGTGTTACCGAAAGGATTGATCCAGTAAATATGTCCGTCAGGCTGACGGAACTTCTCCCACTCGGCTTCAGTAAACCATTCTTTCTTAAACTCAGGATACTTATCAATGTAATCATCCAAAGGTACAAGAGCACCTGCGTCTACCAAGAGAGACATATCGTCACTGTCGATGAAATCAGGGTACTCGCCGCCTGCAATCAATGTACCTGTTGCTTCAGAAGCAGTCTGACCGGTAAGCCATGTCTCCTTAATTCTTACGCCCCATTTCTCGCCAATCATCTGAGCGATTTCATTATCACTGTTGATTTCAGAACCGGGCATGGTAATGAACATCGTAAAATCAGTGATTTCCTGAGGAGTGTCTACTGTACTGTTATCAGTACTTCCCTGACCGTCTTCATTACCTGAGTTTGCAGGAACAGAAGCGCCGGCCTCTTCCTTGCCACCACAACCGGCTAATGCAGAGAGAGCCATCACGGAAGCAAGCAAAATTGTTGCCACTTTCTTTTTCATTATTAATCCTCCTTTTTTGTAGCAATTTAACATTGCCCATATAAATATTTTATATAAATTTAATTTTTTTGCAACCCGACAAAACATAGACAAAAGCCCGACAAATTATAGTTGCACAACTCACACTNTNATTTACNNGTATTTTTTCGTCANACTGCCCAGTGTTCTTTCTCATTGATATTCAGCACAACAGTATTTTAAACCGTACACTGCGCTATTTTACCTGCTTTCGGAATTTTGCCGGAGTACATCCCTTTAAAGCAATAA
>WFLY01000040.1 GCA_009177215.1 Bacillota bacterium | reverse complement strand
CGGTGAAGTAGCACAGGCCGTAGCCGGTGGCCTCGGTACGTGCCAGGTTACTGATTCACTCCCTTGCTTTACATATCATTCGTTATAACTTCAACATAATCAGGTCTGGAGACAGATTTACTAAAATCATATTCTAATAGTTCGAAATTCTGTTCTTTCTTCTCCTCAACCGTACTAAATCCGGCAAACTTATATGTTATATACATCATACGATTTCTATCATTTTCGTTATGAATAAATTCAGCATAGAGTGGTTTACTAGCAGCACGTGCTGATTCCACCACGAAATTCATAAATACATTGGCTACACCTCTTGACATAACTCTGCATGACATTAGCAATAATTTTATGGTCCATCGATCGAAATCACATTTTATAAGTAAAAGTCCTATTTTTCCATAGGTACCATAACAGTCAGCCAGTCCTGCCACATATAACTTATACTCAGATGAAGTAATAAAATCACACAATTCATCATAGGAATAGGTGTAACCTGTTGCATTTAACTGATGGGTCCTAACCGTAAGTTCCTCAACTCTCTTTAAATCCTCTTTTTCCGCTTCTTTAATTGTCATAACCATTTTTAAAGATTTTAAGAAATCCACTTTTGGTCCCACAAATTTATCTTCAATGGTTTTCCTTTGTATTTCACTCTGATACATCTCTCTTCTTATTCTTGTATCTTGAGTTATAAACTCCGGCATAAACTCATTCATATTCAAAATTGAATCCAAACAATTTACATTCAGACATAATACTTGTGGAAATGCATATGATACTTCAGCAAGTTCATAATCTTGATCATCAATAAATGCAAAGGTATCAATTCCAATATTAATCTCCTCTGCTATACTCCCTATTGACTCTGATTTAGCATTCCAATTGATTTTCGGATAAATAAAATATTTATCCAGATGAAATTCCTTCAGCTTGTCCATAGCAAGATCATAATCATTTTTACTTGCTATGGAATTTAATATCCCTCTTTCATCCAATGCTTTTATAATATCTATAACATTATTATTAAATTTAACACACTTATCTTCAAGTAATACTCCGTTCCAAAGTGTATGATCCAAGTCCCACACAACACATTTTATCTTTTTGCTCTTCATTTTCCTTTCTCCTTGTGTGATATGTCATTACAGAAACAGAAAATTCTTAACAGTATTCATAAAATCCCTTTCCAGATTTTCTACCAAGCAATCCGGCATCAACCATCTTTTTAAGAAGTGGACAACATCTGAATTTTGGATCTTGATAGTTATCATATAATACCTGCAATGATTCAACTACAGTATCAAGTCCAATNAAATCGGCAGTTTCNAGTGGACCCATTTTATGTGAATAACATTTTTTAAAGATCTCATCTACAGTTTTTACATCNGCCACTTGATCTTGTACNATAAANGCTGCCTCATTCATCATTAGATGAGAAATACGATTTGATACAAAACCAGGGAAATCATTGACAANNATTCCTTCNTTATTTAGTGAAGTGANCAAGTCATTCGTTTTCTGTATTGTTNNCTCACTTGTGTAAAATCCTTTAATAACTTCAACTGCTTTCATCATTGGAACCGGATTCATAAAATGTGTACCTATAACTCGGTCAGCTCTCTTTGTAATTGCTCCGATTTTTGTTATTGAAATGCATGATGTATTTACCATAAAAATAGTATCTTCTTGACAGTAATCAACAATCTCGCTATATAATTTGCTCTTCATCTCCACATTCTCAGTGATATTTTCAATGACAAAGTCCGATTCTTTTAGGCTGGGATAGTCAGTTACCAAAGTAAGATTATTGATTACATTCGCATCGATCTGTTTGTTCATCATTCTGCTTAACATGATGCCTCTTTTTATATCTACTTTTGCTTTCGACAATAACTCCTCAGAAATATCATTAAGATATACTTTGTGACCATGTTCAAGTAAAACCTGTGCCACACCTTTTCCCATTACTCCTGCTCCAAATATTGTTATCACACTCATAATTATTCTCCTTTTCTTCTTTCGATTCGGCTTAATTTCAAATGCTTAATTCACTTCTAACATTCCGTTTTCCAGTTTCATCAATTTATCTGCTAAATGAAAATATCTATCATCATGTGTGATTACAACCAATGCTTTTCCTTTTTCCTTTTGCTGTTCTAGGAATTCTTCATAGAAATATTTCTTAAAGGTAGGATCTTGTTCTGCTGCCCATTCATCAAGAATCATTACCGGTTTCCCCTCTAAACATGCCGTCACTAAGGCTAGTCTCTTTTTTTGACCTGAAGATAGATTAACACTACTGTAACTTCCCTCTTCCACATGAACAACCTTATTCAGCTTAAGCTCTTCTAATAAATTCTCAATTTCATCTTTCTTGCTGATATAATCAATTCCATATAACTTTTTAAATAATACATAATCCGTGTAAACCGATGAGAATAAATCATTTAATTTCCTAAAATCCGATACTTCTTCTCCGTTAATCGAAATTTTTCCTGAATCAGGTCGATATAAGCCGGTAATTAATTTACCCAATGTTGATTTACCGGTACCATTACCACCTGTAATATAAGTAATTTCACCGCTTTTTAACTCAAAACTGATGGGACCTAATGTAAATTCTCTCTCTGTCTCTTCATCCTCTTCGTCTTTCCGTTTGTATGTAAATGTTATATTTTCATATTTAATTGAGTATTGATTCTCTTTCTCATGATCGATCTCATTGTTTTTCATCTCCAATAATGGCTGTTCTGTTGCAACAACATTCAAATCATAAATCAAACTATCAATTCGTTTTAAATTAACATTTACACTCACTAATCTTGGAATAGCACTCGTGAGTGCACCAACGGGACCAATCATGTAAAATACAATAAACAAATTTTCTCGAAGTTGATTTACATCAACGTTATATATTAACAAAGGGAACAGGAAAACAACAATACCGAATACCAAATTATATGTCAGTGTATTATACAGCGAAAAGTTAAGGAACTTTATCGATGCTGACTTATTTAAATCTGCTGACAATTTTGCATATTCATCAATTTCACTTTTAAATGCCTTTTCTCTTAATCGGTTCAGAATAAGTTCTTTAAAACCATTAATCAAATCATTGATTTGTCCAAAAAATATATCCTGCATACTTCTGTTTTTTTCCCAATAAACACTGGCTTTTTTGCTTGTTATGCCGCTTACTATACCATTCAAAATAATAATCAGCACAGAAGCANTANATGCATAAAAACTTTTTGACATCAAGTAAAACAAACAAANGATTAATGTCAATGCATTAGAGANAAAGTTTACAATAANTTCAGGAATTTGAGATACTGCGATACAATCCGTAATAAGACCACATGAAATTCTATCCCGTCCAATGGATTCTACCGATTGAAACGATGTATTCAAAATATTATGTATGATCGACATTCTCTTTTGATATGCCAAATCATTTGTAACTATAATCAATTTTCCCTGTAATAATTTTATAGTGTAGATAAAAAGAACAATGTATCAAATATTTCAGATTTACGAGCCACAAAGCGAGAAGATCATCTTTATTGATAAATGGGAAGAACTTGGTGAAAATGTACCATTACTTGAGTTTGTCTATTCCATCACTCATGGAGAAACTCTAAAAAGTAAATTAACAAATCAGTACAGAAGTCTTTCTTCAGAGCAGCAACAAATTGTTTCTTCTATTATAATTCCTTTGTATNTGGGAGGTGTGCCTACAGAAGAAACNTTATTACAAAATAGGAGCCTGAATCCATTAACTTTATCAACCACCTTGTCCTCNCTTGAAGAAGAGTATTTTACTAAGAATGGTNCGTCATATTCTGATATACATCCCGTAAGAACTTCAATTCTTAAGGATATAATTTGCAATGGAGCTTCTGAGTGGCTAANCNNNATTGGGTTNTNCAATTTAGGTCGATTAAGGATAAAAGAAACTGCCCGGTATATAATCCACTTGTTTCAAGAAGGGATGAATTTGGAAGATTTCTTTGATAGACTGGATGAGATGGATAACATTCCAGCCAACTTATGCTACGAGATAATAAAAGCGCTTCTGTGGAAAGGATGCCTGAATTATGTTGTAAAAAATGCCTCGCATATAGATGGTCTTAGTGGAATTATTGATGGATTTTGGCCCTGGATGCTACCCATTAATTACACTGACATTGACGTAACTAAGAGTATACATGACATTTTTAAAAATCATCAAAACTTATATGATGCTGCGAAGGAAATCTCAGACAGAATGGATTCTCAAGAGAAAGTGTTTGAGTGCATTCGTCAATGGTTGACAAATCGTANAATTAANNTTTCTNAATTAAAATCCTACGATTTNGAAGCANTAGNAAAGT
>WFLY01000026.1 GCA_009177215.1 Bacillota bacterium | reverse complement strand
AATTCAATAGCAAGCAGCAAAAAAGGAGATATCGCGCATATGAATATTGACAGAATTGGGAAAAAAATAGTTTTACTAAGAAAAGAACACGGATATACGCAGGAGAATTGGCGGAACTGATACAGGTATCGCCACAGGCTGTTTCCAAATGGGAAAACGGAAGAGCGTTGCCGGATACAACTCTGTTGCCTGTTCTTGCGAAAACATTACATACAAGTATTGATAATTTGCTGAATCATAATGATTTTCAAATTTTATCAGCCTGCTACGGAGACGGAATTGATAGTACAGATGTAACAGGCAGACTTAACAGCTTGATTCAGAACGACAGGCTGGATATTGAGGTCAACGAACAAGTATTGGCCTGCCCGATAACGGAGGATCGTGGTGTGCTATCCGTCAAGTAGACAATTAAAAAACAAATATTCTTGCTTTGAAAAGGTATCAACACTCTCGGATTCGATACAAGATATGGTTGGTCTTGAAGGCTCTGTTGAAACTTCAGATGTTCGTAGCTTTTGGACAAAACAAAAAAGAGAAACTCAGGCAGAAACGTTGTTAAAAATGCGTGAACTAGAACTGAAAGCAATACAGATAGCAGCCAAAGTGTGTAATGCCTGACCAGATAAAAATTAAATGAGATATCGTTGCCAATATATGAATCCATCGGTATTGCTGTTGTTTGTAATGAGAGAAGATTCTACACAGATTAATTAATATATAGGAATATTGAGTAGGGAAAGAATATGGATATATATCAAATTATTGAAAAAGTAAATACAAAAGAAATCATGGGTGAGGAGATTAGTTTTGATGATAAAGAGAGAATCGCATCAGAACTACTTGCAAGTATTCACAGCAAGGATGGGGCAGATAATAATATGCCCAGCGTCAGACCTAATGCAAATGCGGAATATATGTATCCCGTCTTTTTTATACCTCCGAATGGTAAGAAAAAACACAGATTAGTTCAGGGATTTTTGCCAAAGACCAACATATTGGCTGCCAATTATTACGAACTTGAAAGCTTGAGAATAATGACAAAGTTTGCCCCGAATAATCCTCAAGTTAAGCAGATGATTGAAGACACAGCACAGCGCCTTAAGAATACATGCTTTGGTAATTTTTGTATGCAAGGTGAATGTCTGGCAACCGGTATTAGTGTGTTAAGATTTCTTGTTGCGGCCCGGCCGAACGATAAAGAATGGATTAGCAAGTTGTTAACGCCATTAGGGGAATTATTTGACTCATTTGGTAGTGGACAGGCGGCAATCCAGAAGGGTATTCCTGTGTCGTATTTACTCATGGCTTTTACTGATATAAATAATGACGAGACAAGGCGGCTGATTGAGAATAAAAAGGATTGGCTGCTGAAGCTTCTCAGACAAGGCTGGATTACAGGAAAGTTGAGTAATGGTAAAATTTCTGAAATGGATACTTACAATTTGCTTTACAAACATATAATCCGAAATGCACTGGGAACTTTACCTGAATTTAAAAATATTGCACAACATGAAATATATGTTAATGAAAAAGATGACCGTTGCTATTGCGAAATATAAATGTAAGCAAAGTGATTGAAAAATGCGGGGAAACTGAGATAAAAAGCCTATAAACAGATTTAGTAAGCGCTGTTGCTGTCTGTGAAGACAGAAGCAGCGCTTTTGTAGAGGATACGTGTCCAATACTGGTAAGCGTCAAACTGTCAAACCATGCGCCTAGGCAGATTATAGATTTTCTGCCTCCTTGAAAAAACTAATAAAGCTAACTAGTTTTTCAAGGAGGCTAACGATGGATAAGATCACACATGAAATCCTGCTTTCCAATCGGAAAGCAGATAGCCGAAAAGATCCACAGGAAACGTGCTGACTATGTGGTGGCACTGAAGGGGAATCAGGCGGGTCTATATGAAGATGTGGAGATGTATTTCAGCGATGAGAAAATACGGAAGGAAATACAGGAGAAGAATGATATCTGTACAGTAGAGAAAGCCCATGACCAGCTGGAAAAGAGGGAATATTCTTGCGTTTGCCGTGGGCAATTAGCAGATTATATTGTATGG
>WFLY01000183.1 GCA_009177215.1 Bacillota bacterium | reverse complement strand
TAAAGTTGCGGAAACCTCAGAAAGCCCGTAAATACGGCATTTCTTCCACTACATAGGTCTGAAAGATACATTATTTTCTTGTGTTTTTAGGGGCATTTTTACATTTGGAAGTGGGCGAACTTCTGTTCTGGGGTTCTTTTGCCAAAAAGTATAAACCTTTTGGCGAAAGTCGGATACAATTTGGCGTAAGTGAAACCTTTTGGCAAAACCTCATACGATTTGGCAAAAGTGATACCTTTTGGCAAAACCCCCGTACAATCTGGCAAAACCCTATACAATTTGGCAAAAGCCGGTAGTTTCGCCAAATTGTACGGGGGTTTTGCCGAAAAGTATAGGGGTTTCGCCAAATAGTGTATGGGTAAAGCATTATAAAGAATATGGATAAATGATAAAGCCTGTTTTGGCTCTTTTTTTGCTTTTTGTTCCCGGAAAATAGTCGTTTCATGCAGTCAAATAAAATGCGGGAGATTTTCTGTGGTATAATTCAGTGGGCGCTTTTACTTTAGCGGGAACGGTATTCTGCCGAAGTAATAGGAAATAGCAGAAAGCGAAGGGAGCATCAACGTATGAAAATGCGGACGGAATATACTTGCCCTTTGGAGCTTGTGCATGACATGATCAAGGGAAAATGGAAACCGATTATCTTATGGCGGCTGCGTTTAGGGGCTACATCTTTGGCGAAGCTGGAACGGAACATAGACGGCATCACACAAAAGATGCTGTTGGAGCAGCTAAAGGAACTGATGGACTATGGATTTGTGGAAAAGAAGTCCTATGAGGGCTACCCGCTCCGGGTGGAATATTCTTTGACGGATGATATGGGAATGAAAATACTGGAAGCGTTAAGAATCATGCAGCATATAGGTATCGACTACCTGAAAGCAAACGGTATGGAGCATATCTTGGAAGAAAAGGGAGTAGTTCCGGATTAGTACCCACGAAAAAGTGGGTAATTTACTGTCCGGGAACCACTGCTTATAATATCATCAGAAAATCAGATTGGAGGATATCAAAGATGAATGTTACAAGCAGCGGTATTATAAACGGAGTAATACAGCCCAAATATGGCGGGCATGGAACACAGTTCAATGAAAACGGCATCCCTACTTACTCTTTACCTTTTACGGTGGAAGATGCGCCGCAGGGAACTGTGTCAGTTGCCATTGTTTTGGAGGATAAGGACGCATACCCGGTGACGGGGGGATTCGCATGGATACACTGGCTGGCGGCAAACATAACCCGTTTTGAGATCAAAGAGAATGAGAGCCAGACAGCGGATGACTTTGTACAGGGCAGGAACAGTTGGACGAGCATACAGGGTGGTGAGCAATCCATAGAGCTTTCCTCTTTTTACGGTGGGATGACTCCACCCGATAAGCCACACATATATGAACTTCATGTGTATGCCTTGGACAAAATGCTGGACTTGGAGAGGGGCTTCCTGCTGAACGAGCTTTACCGGGAAATGGACAGGCATATCTTAGACCAGTTTACTTTGAAAGGGGTATATGAAAATTAGCTGTCTGAGAGTCGGCGGGCGCACAATAAAAACAGTCGTGGCAGTATTCCTGTGTTTGCTGACAGGCATAATAAGGAAATCGGACACGGCTTTCTATGCCGCCATTGCTGCCGTGCTGTGCGTCCAGCGCACTTCCAAGGACAGTTTCCGAGAAGCACTCAACAGGGAGGTGGCTACGGTTATCGGCGGGATGTGGGGTATGCTCGTCCTACTGTTTGAGAGGAACGTCTGGTGCATTCCAAATGAGGTGTTGCGATACCTGTTTTTATCGGTGCTTCTTATTCCCATCATCAATTTTTCTGTTTTTATAAAACGGGAAAAAGGAACATTCCTCATGTGTGTCGTTTTCCTGTGCATTACCGTGACGCATGGAAATGATAAAAGCTCTTTGTCTTTTGGCATTGCGCGGATTTTGGATACTACGATTGGCATTGTGATTGCTTTGATAATAAACCAGTTTCCAATACGCAGAACAAGAGATAAAGGAAAGCGGATACTGTGCCGCTTCCGCAATCATGGTTTTTTTGGTAAAACGCCAATGGCTCGTGAGGTTTATCGGCAAAGCACGGAAAATCTGAAATCCTATATGTAGCGCCAGTGGAGCCTTGTGTGAGGAATGGCTGGCACGTTCAGGGAGATGGAATTGAAAAAAATGGAGCATTGCAGAATTGCTGTTAAACAACTATTCTGCAATGCCCCAAGGTATAGCAATAGTGAAGGTGCATCCACCCCCAGGCGTATCGTTTAAATAGATCTTCCCGCCAAGGAGTGAGATTAGTTCATTGGCAACACTGAGACCTAACCCATAGTGACCTTTTTTGGTGCGGGATTTATCGCACCGATAAAAGCGGTCAAATATATGTTTCTTATCTTCTTCGTTTATTCCANTNCCGTGATCTATGATGCTGATGGCCAGATNGTTCTTNTTAATGGAAGCCNCCAGCAAAATAGAGGACTGTTCTGGTGAATAGGANATCGCATTGTCCAGAAAAATACTGATGATCTGGCTCAAACGATCTTCATCAGAGAAAAGAGGGGGAAAGCATTCTTCCGGCATCTCTATCTGCAATTCAATTGATTTCTTGCGGCAGATAATCTCAAATTTCTCATACAGGCTGATAAGTAAAGTATCCACATTTATTTTTGATTTATGGAGCCTCCAGTTTCCCGCATCAATGGAAGAAAGCAGGAGCAGATCCTGGATTAGCTTTGCCATGCGGGATATCTCGGTTTCGATGAGAGAAACATGACTTCTTATGTTTGCAGTACAATCGGGAGAGGTTTTAATGACATCAGTGGCAGACAGAAGGACTGCCAGGGGTGTCTTTAATTCGTGGGATACAGCGGCAATAAAGTCTTTTTGGCTCTGCATNNCTTGAACTGTAGGTTTTACAGCTTTTCCAATCAGTATTTTGGATAGGAAGATAATGGAAGCAAGGACGCCGCACCATATACAAAAATAATATCCAAACTCTGGTTTTAATAATGCAGCAAAGCTGGAACATCCTTTNACGGCTATAACTGTATATATACTGCCGCCGTCTGTAATAATCAGACAGCTTACACAGTAATAGTACTTCCCATTTATCGCTTTGATTGTATAAGTACCGCTTTGCCTGCTGTAATAATTGTCTTTCAGACTGGAAGGGCTGAGGGGAAAATCTCCTTCTCTGTTAAGTAATGTGGTCAGAAAAGTATCAATAATATCAGTGTTGCTTTCTAAATATTCACTTTGGTAAAGAGAATGCCCTGTATCAGATAAAAGCTGGAAATACATATCCCGTCTTTTTTCATAAAGGTCTAAATACGTTTGGTAATCGGATTCATGTTCTAACTGGAGGACAAGGGTAGTGGTCATTCTATTAAAATAAGCCAACTCTGAGTTCTTCTTTGTCTTTATATTTTCATGAATCATCAAACAAAAAACGATAGAAAAGATGAACATGAGTGAACTGATAAGTAAAAAATAAAGATTCCGTTTAAGCCTTTGTATCATGCTTTGCCTCCAATATAAATCCGGAACCGTAGACAGAGGTCAAGACACATTCACTTCCTACGGTGCGGATTCGTTTGCGTAAAAAATAGATATAGTTATCTAAATTTTTTGATTCCACGGATGCGTCTGTTTCCCAGACTTTTTGTATAAGCTGCTCCCTAGTAAGCAGACTCTCCGGCTTTTCAAGAAAAACTGCCATTAAATGAAATTCTGTCGGTGTCAGTACCAAATAATTGTTTTTACATATAAGCTGTCTTTTTGAAATATCAAGGGAGAGATCATGATAAGAAAGACAGTTCTGGTCTGCTAAAATAGCCGGTCTGCGGGTTAAGGCCCTGATCCTTGCGGATAACTCACTAATATGGAAGGGCTTTGTAAGGTAATCATCGGCACCGCTGTCTAATCCCTCAATTTTATCCTGCAATTCAGACATCCCGGTTATTATGATGATGGGAATCTGCATTTTTTTATTCCGCATTGCTTTTATGATAGACAGACCGTCTATAACAGGGAGCATACGGTCAATAACAGCCAGATCATAACCGCTGTTCCGGTCTAAGGCAAGCATGAAGCCTTCTTCCCCGTCATTGCAGGCATCAACAATGTATCCTTCTTTTGTAAGCTGTTGTTTCATATTATCGCAAAGGTATTTGTCATCTTCTAATAATAAAATCTTCATATTAACTATCCCCAATCCGTTTATTCATGCATTAAGTATAGCAAAACATTTCCTAAAAATCTTCTAAAAAATACTTAATATTGAGTGGTGAAATAGGAGATTTTTAGGATAGTTGGATGCTATTCTTTGAACAGGCAAAAAAGCCCAATAAAAGAAAAGAGGTATAGAAGATGAAAAGAAAGATGATGAAAGCAGCAGGAGTTTTTTGTTTGTCCATTATTTTGTGCATTGGAATGGTGGGATGCTCGGGAAAGGAAAATGCTCAACCGAGTACACCAGAGATACACACGACTAAAGAGGGTGGCAGTAGTGAAGGCATTGAAACGAGTGGAGAAAACAGCAACAATGCGGCAGAGGGCAGTCATGAAGATACTGGTAATAACGCTGCAGAAGGCAGCAGTGAATTATCAAGTGATAGCCAAGAGGAAGGCGTATTCTATGATGGGGCTAATCTAAGCGGGAGGGTTGTTGACTTTTCAAATACGGGATGCACCATAACTCCCCGGACGCTGGTAATATNTGAGGATGGTGCGATGGGGGGAGGNATTGCAGCTCCGGGCTATGAATCGGNNGAGACTAACATCCACATAACTTATGCGGAGGATGTTGTTTTTCAGGTTATATATTTCAGCACGGGATCGCAGGCAGAAATTTCAAGAGAGGACACTGACAAAAACAGTGTCAAGAAAGAAACGGATGTGAATATATTCGGTACCTGCCAGGATGATAAACATTGCATTGCCGATAAAGTTGTGATTACAAGATGGCAGTAGGAGGTCAGGATGGATTGTTTGGCAAGAGCGCTCTGTTACATTCGGAGGAAAAAGATGAAGTCTGGATTATTGTTGATTCTGTTTCTGGTCATTAATAGCATGGTTTTAGGCACATTGGGAATACGGAAAGTATCTTTAGGGCTGGCAGAGGAACTCCGGAAAAATGCAGAGAGCAAAATAACATTGGAGAGTATGGATGTGGATCACCCTTTTGAGGAAACTGATATGCAGGCAATAGGGGATGCCCTCAATGTAAACTGGCTCAACCGCATATCGGAAATACAGGTTATTTCTACAACCTGTATCCCGGTTGCTGGCTGTGAAGGTTCTGAAGATGTGTTTACTATTCATGGGTACGATAAACTGGAGAATGACAGCCCGTTTGCGGATAAAGTTTATCGGCTTGTAGAAGGAAATTATTCACAAAGAAGTGAAGAGGTTGTGATCAATCAGTTTCTGGCAGAACATAACGGGATTCAGACAGGAGATAAAATTACATTTGAAGCAGCGGATAAGGGGAATCAGGAAGCAGTTGTTGCCGGGCTGTTCCTGTCAGGAGCGGAACGGAGTCAGACAGAAAATGTGGCAACAGTGAACCGCATTGAAAACCAGATTTATGGAACGGCAGATTTTATGAATAGTCTGTCTGGTGAAAACAGTTTTATAAATGTGGCAGTGTATGTGAATGATCCGGAGCAGCTTATGGACACAAAAGAAGTGTTGGAAAAAATGTATCAGGACAGGGTAGCAATAGGTGTGACAGATCACACATTCCAAAAACTAAAAATGATGATTGGGCAGACAGGCAGGATTACATTTCTGATTTTCATTTTGACTGTAGCTGCAGGCAGNTTNATAACNGGNCTTTTGCTTGCCATGTGGATGCGGANCCGGAAAACAGAGATTGCCGTNCTGATCAGNCTNGGNATANCCAAAANGGATATNTTATCACAAATGATGNTGGAAGAAATNATTGTTATATTNCANTGCATTTANCGGNGCAGGAATTGCGGNAAANTTNTTATTGCCNCAAATCAGCANCGGTCTGGCTATCATGCAGGGAAACAGCATGACGCCAGAATTATCATTGGGCTGGATGGCGTTGGTCTTATGTATCGGTCTTACCAGTGTTGTAATATTGACTGAAATTGCCATTTTTCCATATCTGAAAAAGCCCATAAAGGAAATCTTGTCAGAAATGGAGGGATAACATGAACATTTTAGAGTTAAGCATACGCTGTCTGGTTCGGAAAAGGGCAAAGACAATCCTACTTTTAAGCATTGTGTTTGTAACATCCTGCTTTATCTATGCGGGGTGGGCATGTAAATCAGCAAATGTTCAAACACAGACAGAAGGCAAACAGGCGATTGGAGCATCTTTCAGGATGGAAGAAAATGAAGCAGACAGGCGTGACAGGACAGCTGAAGCGATAAAAAAATTAGGAGGGCAGAATGGGAGTGTGGACGGATCGCATATAGAACAGCTTGAATCCGGGGATTGGATGATCTGGCATGACAATTCTTTTGAAACCCTGCAGATGGAGGATATTGAAACGCTTGCAGGGCAGGAAGGGATTGCGGAATATAATATCACTACGGCAAATATAGTAGTCAATCCCGTGAATTTTGTACGCATTGAAGATCCGGACGTAGACCAACATTCTGATCTGCTGGGCGTGTCTTTGCGTGGGAATATGGAAATGCGGCTGGATTTTGATGTGCAGAATGGGAATATAGAGGTAAATGAGGGACGTATGATCACATCAGAGGATAAAGATGTGTGTGTCATATCAAGGGAACTGGCAGAATTGAATGGATTAACGGTTGGGGATATACTGGAATTTAATAACCGGAAAGAGCGTGAAACATCTAAAGNCTATAGTGCGGAGANNATNGGGATTTATGATACGGTTCATAAAATGACACCTATCATGTATGGGGATAGTTACCGAAGTGAGAATATCATCATGACAGATTTACGATTCCCAGAGAAGCCGCAGGGATGTGAGGGAGATCCATTATACCAGTATGCTACATTCTGGGTAGTGGATGTGGATGAGTATGATACGATAAAGGAACAGATTAAAAAGGCGGATATTAACTGGAAACGTTATGACTTCATTGATAATACTGGAATGAGCGATACGATGGCGGAAAATTTTGGGGATTTAGATGAAATGAGTTCCATTATACTTGTTTTGGTTGCTGTTTCAGGTACAGTTATTATTTTTCTTGTATTTCTGTTTTGGC
>WFLY01000254.1 GCA_009177215.1 Bacillota bacterium | reverse complement strand
TTTGCCGTCCTCGTTGATTTCGTAATGAAGCGCGAAATAAACGGGAGAGTCGAATGCAACGAACGGGACGTCGATCAGGCTGTCGTCCGCAGAATATTCCCTTGCTCTTCAGTTTCGGAAGAACTATATTTTTGAAAAAATCAAAATGTTCAAATTCCCTCATAAAATAAGTATGATTGGTAGTAAGGAAATTAACTAACATCCTTTCTTCCGCTCCGCTTGCGTCACGCTCGACCGCATCCATGTATTCATGGTAGTTTTTCCAACCTTTGGATTTAACGTAATTCTCCAGTCGACCGTTCACAATAACTTTTTTGTTCGTCAAATCAATGCCATAGCGTTGCTTCATATAAACCGCTATTCTTCCAAATTCTTCATCCGTAATCAACTTTCATCCCTCCGTCAAAATAATAAACTTATCACATTTAGCATAATTGACGTGATATCTTACAACAAATCTTAAAAATATCCGGATTAAATTTTATACCCGACTCTTCACTCATGATTTCAAGTGCTTCTTCTTTGGAACAAGCTTTCTATTCAGTCAATGTACAATACCGTTCCATAACGGAAACAATCTGTGCGCCAAGGGGAATCTCCTTTCCTGACAAGCCGTCAGGGTACCCGCTTCCATCCCAATTCTCATGATGATATTGCGCTATATCGGCAGCTATACTGATAAAATCATTATAATCACTGTTAGCATGAATATCTCTTAAAAGCTTTGCACCGATATTCGTATGATTTTGTATCATCGCGGCTTCCTCTTCGGTCAATTCCGCCTTTTTCTGCAAAATGTCCTTTGCAATTCCAATATTGCCTATGTCACAAAGCGGGGCTGCCAGCTCGATTGTATCGATATAGGTATCGGAAATCTGCGCTTCAAACAAGGGAGACAGCTGCATTGCCTGCGCTAAAATCCTACAGTTGCGACCTAATCGTTCCACATGCTCTTTCTCATAATCGGCATTCTGTGCGGCAATATTTGCCATAGCATATAATATATTTTTCTTTTCCAGCTCCATCTGTTTTATCTGTTCGTTGACAGAAATTTGAAGCCGTCTGTTCATTTCCTTCAGCTCTCTGTTTGCCTCATGCAGACGGAGCCGAACGCCTACCCGCGCCTGTACCTCTTCCGGAATAAACGGCTTTGTAATATAATCCTCTCCCCCTAATGTAAGCCCCTCTATAATATCCTGCGGATTATCATACGCAGAAATAAAGATAATGGGGATATCCTTCGTCTTTTCTTGTTTCTTTAAAACTCGGCACAGTTCATATCCGTCCATTCCC
This sequence comes from Bacillota bacterium, assembly GCA_009177215.1. Taxonomy (GTDB): domain Bacteria; phylum Bacillota; class Clostridia; order Lachnospirales; family Lachnospiraceae; genus Acetatifactor. Next base: position 4,354 of record WFLY01000254.1, on the reverse strand, counting down.
GGCATGGAAATATCCGATAAAATCAACTGTGGATGCCATTTTTCTGCCAGCTCCAATGCCTGCTCGCCATTCTCTGCCAAAAGAGGCTGAACTCCCATATTTCCGATAATCTGTTCCAAGATCATTCTATTCACTTCCACGTCGTCTACAATGAGAATTCTTTCTTTTTCGGCACTTTTATTCTCATAAAACATGTACAAATCTCCTTTCTATTGCAGGAAATTATCCAACATTTCAAACTCTGTGGCTGCCTTCTCGTAATTTTCCTTTTGAACTGCCATCTTCAGCTTTAATACAGTACGCTTTACCTCCCCCGGCGCTTCCTCCGTCAACTGTCTGATTGTCTCCATGAATACTTCTGCCTTTTCCCAATTTTCCATTTCCACACAAAGAATCAGCTTTGACAAATTTTTCCGAAGACTTTGCCTGTTTTCTACGGTTCCGTATTTCCTAATGTTGTCCTGTTCTCCCTCGCCTGCTTCCATCGAAAATACATTCCCGGGAGAATGCTTCACATCATCCGGCTGTTGTAAAACCGCTTCATCGCCTTCGCAGATACCTACCCATATAGAAAATGAAAAATTACTTCCCTTGTTCTTCTCACTTTCCACCTCGATCCTTCCGCCCATCAGCTCTACCAGCTGCTTGCATATATTTAATCCCAGTCCGGTGCCTCCGTATTTTCTGGAAATGGATGCATCCACCTGCGAAAAGCTCTGAAATAATTTGGTCTTGTCTCCTTTGTCAATACCGATTCCCGTATCGGATACGATGAAGAACAATTCCAGCTTATCATTCACCTTCGCCGTTCTAAATACCTCAACCGTAATCTTTCCCCAGGATGTAAATTTCTGGGCGTTAGACAAAAGATTATTCAGAACCTGCACAATCCGCAGCTCATCCCCTATAATATATTCCGGTATCTGAGGCGATATCGTCATAAAGAACTCCAAGCCTTTCTCGGTAATCCTATTAATGTGATTTGCCTTCACATAGTCCATCATACCCCTAAAAGAAAATCTGCGTGACTCTAAATTGAACTTTCCCGCTTCTAACTTTGAAAAGTCCAATATATTATTAATGATTTTATTCATATCATCACAGCATCGCTCTATCAGACGCAGTACTTTTTCTGTTTCACTGTTTATTTCCCCGTCATCAAGAAGCTCTCTGACATTCCCCAGCACGCCATTCACCGGCGTCCGAAGTTCATGTGTCACATTTGCAACAAACTCCGATTTTACTTTCATCGCCTGCTGCGCTTCCTGCTTAATACGTTCTACTTCCCTGCCCAGAAATTCCTTTTCCAATATATCATTTGCCATACATATGTACAATTCCGGACAGGATTTGCTTTTGATAATCTTGGCTTCCACCGGAAAACAAGTGGTATTCTTACGATACGCCACAAGGTTTTGAATTCCTTTTTCTACAAGATTATCGATATTTAAACTGCTTTCTCCGGTTTGAAACGTATTGGGGAACACATCACTGATTTGTCTGCCGCACAAATCATCCTCATATTCCAGCCTCTTCCTGACCGATTTGTTCGCATAAGAAATTTTCCCGTTTTCATCGAACATAATAATCATTTCCAAGGCATCGTCGATAGGAAATATATTGACGTCTCCCTGTTGCATGCACACTCCTCCTCAGACATGGATAAAAACGGGCAGCAAAAACAATTTTTGCTGCCTGTTATTAGTTTCATGATGAAAAGTCAAACATCTTTATCACTTCCACAATGTTGAAGAAATCTTCCTTGGCAAGTGCGAAACATTCTAATACATCAGGCGAAAACTGCCCACATTCGCCATTCATAATCATATCATATGCTATGTTGTTGGCATATATGCTCTTGTATACTCTAGGACTTACCAGTGCATCATAAACATCTGCAACAGCAACAATATGTGCACTAATCGGTATTTCCTCCCCTACCAGATGGTCAGGATACCCATTGCCGTCCCACCTTTCGTGATGATACCGGCAAATATCGTAGCAATACTGATAAAATTCACCCGTCTGATTTTTACGAAATTTCTCCAATACATCACAACCAATAGTTGTATGAGTCTTCATAATCTCAAACTCTTCCGGCGTCAAACGTGCCGGCTTTAAAAGAATGGAATCAGGAATACCTATTTTACCTATATCATGCAATGCCGCCGCTCTGGATATTTCGTCGACCTGTATCGGCGTCAATCCATACTTGGGGAAATATTTCATCAGATATTTCAACAAAATCCTTGTAAAATATTTGATACGCCTGATATGTTCACCGGTTTCAAGACTTCTGAATTCCACTACGGAGCTGAGTGCGTCAATCATGAATTCATTGCTTTCACGGATTTTCTTCTCCTTTTCAATAATCGCCTCCTCCTGCTCCCTAATGCGGTCTTCCATATGGTGCTTATCCTGATATAATTCAATGATATTGCGTGCCCTCCGCTTCACTATATGAGGATAAAAGGGCTTATGTATAACATCGGCAACGCCAAAAGTATATGCCTGTTCCTCACTGTTAAGAACTGTTTCACCGGTAATCAGTATTACAGGAATCTTCTCCAGAAGATCGTGCTTCTTCATGTATTCCAATACTCCAAAACCATCCATAACAGGCATTACGATATCCAATAGAATCAATACTAAATTATGATTATTCTCAATCTGAAAAGTCGCTTCTAATCCGTTTGTCGCCTCGATAATTTCATATTCATTCTGAAACAGCCCCTTTAATATGGCACGATTTATTTCTTCATCATCAACTATTAATATCTGCTGTTTTTCCATGATTCCTCCTCGATTCCTCCTCAATCAACCCATAATTTCCTTATAATACCTATAATATACTTATAATATAAGTTATCATTTTTCAATACTGATGTCAAATTATTTCTGCCAAAGCATATGACTTTCCTACCTGTTTTCTTCAACGATTTTTCGGAAGCTGTCATATGCCTCCTGCAGCTTATTTTTACATTCATCTAACTGTAAAACATCCACCTCTTCTGCCGGTTTATTCCTTAACATATCCGTAATCTGGGCAGCAACGGCACGTATCGGTTCAATTCCGAGATTAGCCGTAACTCCCTTTAGGCTATGAGCACTTTTAAATGCTTCTTCATAATCACGCTTTTCAATGTTTTCAATTACGCCCTCGTAGCTTTTATCATCCAAAAATTTTATGATGAATTTCATGAACATTGCCTCATTACCCAAAAAACGCTTCAAAACCGTATCTACATCTATTCCGTTTTCTTCTAATGTTTTTCTAAATTGTTCGTCCATATCCCGCTCCTTTACTCTATTTATCTGACAATATGCTAACTGACACCATTTAGAATATTATTTCACTCGTTTTAAATTAACTTGACATTATCATAACATGTTCCCTCTCTTATGTCAAATTGTGTTAAAAATTTCCACACTTCCAATGTATCTTAATATCCTGTTCATTTATTACTATAATCTTATCTATAAGTATTTGTGTAATTTCCTCTGTCAACTCTGAAATACCGCGTTCCTCCAGTCGTTTTGCATGGCAAAATGAATCATTTTTTATTACATTTTGGATTTCAAATAGTACATACTGTTCCAAAAACATTACATTCAAATTTCTGATACAATTTTCACGAGGATTTACATACAGTTCCGGACAGCTAAAATAAGGATTTAAACCGCCGCGAAAACTTAGGCTCTTTCCACAGCAATGACATAAGAGCTTTCCGGTTAATGGATGCGGCTTTCTATCTATTTTCGGTTTTGCCCTGCCTCTGCCTTTCTGAATCTCCTCAAAGCTCTTCCTGTCTATAATGGGTTCATGGTGATTATGAAAAACCTTCCACTCCTTTCTTGACCTTAAGTGATTTTTCCCTCCTACTGTCTCCCGGTAAGTTTTTTCATAAACCACATCTCCTACATAAATCTGATTCCGTAATATCCGACAGACGGCAGGGCCGGTCCAGATAAAATCTTTTCTTTTAGGAACTTTGGACGTTCTCTCTCTATCTGCCTTAAATTTCATGGGCGTTTTCACCCCTTCCTGGTTAAAGGTTCCGGCAATCTGAACGGAAGTCATACCCTCTGATGTCATGGAAAAAATACGTCTTACAATCTCCGCTTCCTCCTTTTGTGGAATCAGCATATGTCTGTCGTCCGGAGCCTTCTTATATCCGAAGGGACAGCTCCCGCTCACATATTGCCCTTTTTCCTTGCGTGCCGCAAGGGAACTTTTTACCTTGACGGACAAATCCTTACTGTAAAGATCATAGAGCAGGCTTCTAAAAGAAACATCCAGTTCCCCGATCCCGCCGCTGCAGGTATCACTGTCATAATTATCATTAATGGAAAT
>WFLY01000232.1 GCA_009177215.1 Bacillota bacterium | reverse complement strand
CCTCATATAAATTATGTGGGGATTGAAAAATATTCCAGCGTTCTCCTGCGTGCCATTCAGAAAATGGAGGAGGAAGAGCTGCCAAATCTGAAATTTATCCGCATGGATGCGGAGAACATTGTCAAGGTATTTGCCGAGGAAGAGGTGGACAAGATATATTTAAACTTTTCCGACCCGTGGCCTAAGGACCGTCATGCCAAACGTCGCCTGCCTTCGAGGGAATTTTTGGCGCGTTATGATGTAATTTTGAAAAAGCAGGGGCGTCTGGAATTTAAGACGGACAACAAAGAGCTGTTTGAATTTGCATTGGAAGAGCTTGAGCCTGCAGGCTGGAAGACAGAGATTATCACATATAATCTGCATAGCGAAGGAACTCTTGTGCAGGATAATGTGATGACTGAGTATGAGGAGAAGTTTTCCTCTATAGGGAATCCGATTTTCAAGTATATTATTTACAGGTAGTGTCAGAAGACTTTGCAGTAAGATATCAGCAGGCTTGTGTCAGCGCGGTAACGACAGGTCTATGAGTTTATAAGATTTCTCAACAAAAAGCCGTGCAAAAAAGAAAAAGAGTGAAAGAAAAAAATAAAGAAAGGAAAATATGCAAACACTCTTTCACCCTTTATGTTTGCGCCTTAAGTCAAATGCCCCCGGCGGCAGTCGTCCAATATCCGCACCAGTGCGGACGCTTGGTTTGCTGCTCGCGTGAATGAAAANGCAGGCATTTTTGCTTGAGGCTTGGTACAAAATATGGAATACAAATTTACAACTGCAAATTTTGAAGAAGAGGTTTTGAACAGTGAGCTGCCGGTTCTGGTGGATTTTTATGCGGACTGGTGCGGGCCATGCAAAATGATGGCACCGGTGATCGAGGAGTTGGCTAAGGAGCTGGACGGCAAATTTAAAATCGGTAAGTGCGATACCGATGAGAATATGCCGTTACCGCAGAAATAACGAGTGGCAAGCATCGCCATCATGCAGGTGGCTAAAAACGGAGAGGCAGTTGCAATAGTTGTTGG
>WFLY01000121.1 GCA_009177215.1 Bacillota bacterium | reverse complement strand
GGGTTCAGAACGTCGTGAGACAGTTCGGTCCCTATCCGGCGCAGGCGGAGGATATTTGAGAGGAGCTGTCCTTAGTACGAGAGGACCGGGATGGACGGACCACTGGTGTACCTGTTAGGAATCAATCCTATGGCAGGGTAGCCAAGTCCGGAAGGGATAAACGCTGAAGGCATCTAAGCGTGAAGCCCCCCTCAAGATGAGATATCCAAACGAAACAAGTTTCGTTACGAAACAAGTTTCGTTTAAGACCCCTTGAAGAGTACGAGGTAGATAGGGCTGGGGTGTAAGTGCAGCAATGCATTGAGCTGACAGTTACTAATCGGTCGAAGGCTTAACCAAGGTTTGGAGGGAGTCAGGTAGAAATCAGGGAAGAGATTCATGTTCGGTTTTGAGGGTACAATTGCAGTATCCGTGTATATCGTATCATTTTTAGAAAGGAGTAGTGTTGCTACTCTTTTTTTGATATAATGAAAAACGGAGGTATGGGGTATGAGAATTTTATTTGTTGAAGACAATGAGAGTATTGTTCTGGGAGTATCGTATTTGCTGCAGGAAGAGGGATATGAGGTTTCTGTGGCAAAGACTATGAGCAGTGCATTGGAGTTGATAGAGAATGAAGAATTTGACTTAGCTTTATTGGATGTATCCCTGCCTGATGGAAATGGTTTTCAGTTATGTAAGAAAATAAAAGAAAGCATGCAGACTCCGATAGTGTTTTTGACGGCAAAGGAGGAGGAAGAGAGTGTGGTACGCGGCTTTGACTTGGGAGCTGATGATTACATTATAAAGCCATTCCGGAACAGGGAACTTATTTCCCGCATCAAAAATGCGCTTCGTAAGAATAAGAAGGAGAATACCGTATTTTGTTGTCAGGGAATGAAATTGGATGCTCAGACAAACAGGGTAACAAGAGGGGAAGAAGAAATTTTTTTGACAAAGCTGGAATATAGAATTCTCTATATAATGATGAGTGCGCCGGGCAAGCTTTTTACAAGGGAGGAGATACTTGCCAATATATGNGATGCCGNGGGTAATNTTGTGAACNACAATACGCTTTCCGTTACTATTAAGCGGATTCGTNAAANGCTTGGCGATAAGAATGGAGATATTATAAAGACAGTCCGTGGCATGGGATATCGTATAGAAAAGCAGTAATAAGTGTGCCGGGTAATTGGTTGTAGTAATAGACATTACAGAAATGAGGAAATAAATGAAGAATTTATGGAATCGTGAAGTTAAAAAATT
>WFLY01000161.1 GCA_009177215.1 Bacillota bacterium | reverse complement strand
GGGGCGGGCTGAGACCTTTCGACAGCCCCTTTTGTTTGTAAAAAATAAAGCGCAATGAAGGAGGATACTTTATCAAACGTAAACGCGTAAGCTATGCAAAGTATGGGTATATTTTTTCATTGCCTTTTGTGATTGCATTCCTTATTTTTATGTTTTATCCGATTATTTATACAGCTATTATCGGATTTACCGACTTAAAGGGGTTGGGAAACACCGATATTCATTTTCTGTCGAATCCTTTTCAGAATTTTGAGAACATATTAAAGAATCCATCTTTTCAAGTGGCTTTAAAAAATACCTTTAAGATACGGATGTGGAATTTTATTCCACAGATGGTATTGGCGCTTATATTGGCAGCGTGGTTTANTGATGACCGCATGAAAATCAGAGGTAAAGGTNTTTTCAAGGTGATTTTCTATATGCCTAATATCATTACGGCTGCTNCAGTAGCAATTTTGTTTAATTCGCTGTTTGGATATCCCATGGGTCCCGTGAATGATATACTTCAATTTCTTAAGATTATTGATGCGCCTTTTGAATTTCCACAGTCCAAAATAGTATCGCAGGCAGTAGTTGCGTTTATTCAGTTCTGGATGTGGTATGGTTATACTATGATTGTGTTAATATCAGGTATTTTGGGAATTAGCCCTGATATATTTGAAGCGGCTGAAATTGACGGCGCAAACAGTGTACAGAAATTTTTCTATGTAACACTTCCGAATTTGAAAACGATACTCCTGTTTACACTGGTTACCAGCTTAATCGGTGGTTTACAGATGTTTGATATACCGAAATTGTATTTATTGGGCGGTCCTGATAATGCAACGTTGACTACGAGTGTGTTTATTTATAATCAGGCTTTCAGTGGAAGCTATTTGTACAATCGTGCGGCTGCGGCAAGTATGGTTATGTTTGCTATCATTGCGGTTTTGTCGGCAATTATCTTCTTCATGCTTCGTGACAAGGATGAGATAGCTCTCAGAAAGGTTATTAAGGCACAGGAGAAGGCATATAGGAAGAAAATGAAGGAAGCTAAAATGGCAGGGGAGGGAAAATAAATGAAATCACGCAGAGCTTTGTTTAAAATTGTTGTTTATGTGGTTTGCATTTTCCTTGCAATCCTCAGCATTATGCCTTTTTGNATCATNATAATGAATGCANCCCGCTCTANCACAGAGATTCAGCAGCATGCGATTTCATTGGTGCCGTCAGGCTATTTTATGAATAACTTGAAAATACTGCTGGGCAAGAGCTTTAATCCGATGGTGGGATTTCTAAATTCCATGATAGTATCTACAGGCTCTACCGCTTGTGCGGTATATTTTTCAACCTTGACGGCATATGCAATCGTGGTTTATGACTGGAAGCTCAAACGTCCTTTCTTTACCTTTATTATGGCAGTTATGATGATTCCTTCGCAGGTTGTGACTATCGGTTTTTATCAGATGATTTATAAGGTTGGTTTGGTGAATAGCTTCCTTCCTTTGATTTTACCTTCCATAGCGGCGCCTNCCATGGTATTTTTCATGAGGCAGTATATGGTGGGGGCNTTGTCTTTAGNGATTGTTNAGTCGGCGCGAATTGACGGTGCNAAGGAGNTNTACATNTTTAATAGGATCGCATTGCCNATTATGAAGCCGGCTATTGCTNCACAGGCTATTTTCTCCTTTGTATCCAGNNGGAATAACCTGTTCTTGCCGTTGATTTTATTGAGAAATGNTANGTATACCANGCCTATTATGGTCAGTNTGCTTCGCGGTGATATTTATAAGACAGAGTACGGTTCCGTTTATCTGGGATTGACGTTGACGGTATTGCCGCTGTTTATTGTATACTTCCTGCTTTCCAAGTACATTATTGCGGGCGTTGCTCTGGGCAGTGTAAAGGGCTAAGGATATCTGCTTTTTATAAAAAGTTTAGAAAACCTTTCAGATGCATATATTTACGTTTAAAAAAAGACATGCTACAATAGTACATTATAGTACAGAGTAGTGTGTCTTTTCCGTTATACGGAAGGGCATCTAAAGGTGAGGAAGTATATGAGTGGGATTGTCTACGATGCAAGAAAAGTCAAGGCTTATGAAGGATTGCTGGCACTGGGGGAATATGCCGGAAAGGATGTAGAATGGCTTGGAGAGATTTGGGAAGGTTTTGTGACAGACCAGGGAATGATGAAAGAATTTATGTATTATCTGGACAATCACACATTTCTTGACGAACAAAAATGTGAGGGATATGCGTTGACAGACCTTTATGTATGGCAGATGGACCGCTATAATCTGGTGAGGGAAATAGGTAAAAATACAGAATGCTGTAATAAGGAAGCTATGGTATTAAACGCTTTTTATACAATGCTGCGGATGAAGAAGGAGCCTGCGCTCTATGTTAGGCGTCTGTCGGCAGGACAGGGAATGGATCAATTATAGTAGTATGCTATTTAAGATTTTGGGAGATAGGATTTATGAGTAAACAGGAATTTTTAAATAAATTGCGCGCGGCGTTGAGCGGAAGAGTTCCCACCNCCGTNGTAACNGAGAATATTAACTATTATGAGNATTATATTAATACTCAGGTAAGAATGGGGCGGACGGAGGAAGAAGTGTTGAAATCTTTGGGAGACCCCAGACTGCTTGCGAAGACGATTATTGAGACGAATAGCAGGAAAAGCGGTTATAGAGAGACCGGCGGTAATACTGCGGAAGATTATAGCGGCTATCGTGAGACGGAATATCATGACTACGGGAAAAGAAGGTTTAGTAAGGTGCGTCGGGTTCCCGGATGGCTGTGGATTATTATAGTAGTACTGGTAATTGTAATGATTATGGGTGTGGTATTGTCAGTGATTTCTTTTTTGGCACCGTTTTTGCTTACTATTTTTGTGGTGCTGTTTTTGTTAAAGCTGTTTCGGTATTGGCTGTATTGAATAAATTAGTAATAAAATAGTGGAAACGAGTATTACTTATCGCGGGGAACGATGGATCATAAGAGGGGAGTATAAATAATTAATACATAAAGGTGTAAATAGAATTAATGAAAATAATTCCTATTTACAAAATTTATTATAGTACTATAGTCATAAAAAATCAATAGAAAATAGTAGAAAAGTACTACTAATTTTTTCGTATATTTTTTGTGCGTTTTTGACATACTANTCCNGTAACTAAAAATCAACAGNAGNAANTTAAAATGTCTAACAACAATCAGAACTACGACAATAACAAATTCAACAACACTAACAATCAGAACTGTAAGGACAGCCAGAACAACAATCAGAACAACAACCAGAATAAGAACAATAACCAGAATAATAACCAAAACAACAACAATCAGAACAACAATTTCTAAGTCGGGCTATTGGTTGTTGAAAACAAATAGGAACACTGTAAGGTGTTCCTATTTACATAATGCGAAAATATATGTATACTAAACAGGTAACTGTTTTATATCGTTGAAGTTTGGATACATGCAGCAAAACGCAGACGGTATAGGAAAAACCGAAAAATAAATCAGGACGGCATATGAGAAAATTTGAGTTGATTGCTCCTTGTCATTTTGGCATGGAATCTGTTTTAAAACGTGAGATTGTAGAATTGGGATATGATATTGTAGAGGTAGCGGACGGCAGGGTCACATTTTTTGGAGATGAGGAGGCACTTTGCAGAGCGAATATATTTTTGCGGACGGCAGAGCGGATTCTTGTTAAGGTGGGCAGCTTTCATGCAGAGAGCTTTGAGGANCTTTTTCAGGGAANGAAGAGTTTACCTTGGGAAGAATATATTCCGGTGAACGGCAAATTCTGGGTGGCTAAGGCGGCGAGTGTGAAATCCAAGCTGTTTAGTCCATCGGATATTCAGTCTATTATGAAAAAGGCGATGGTGGAGCGATTGAAGGGTATCTACCATGTAAACTGGTTTGATGAAAATGGAGCTGCTTTTCCTATCCGTGTTTTTCTTATGAAGGACGAGGTAGTTGTGGGATTAGACAGTACGGGAGAATCCTTACATAAAAGAGGCTATCGGCAGCTTACGGCGAAAGCGCCCATTGCGGAGAATCTGGCGGCTGCGTTGATTATGTTAACACCGTGGAATAAGGATAGGATTTTGGTGGATCCTTTTTGCGGCAGCGGTACCATTCCTATAGAGGCGGCAATGATGGCGGCAAATATGGCGCCAGGCATGAACCGCAGCTTTACAGCGGAAAGCTGGCAGCATATTGTTGCAAAAAAGAATTGGTATGACACTTTGGACGAGGCAAATGAGCTTCTTGATTTGAATGTGGATACGGATATACAAGGCTATGATATTGATGATAATATGGTAAATATCTCCAGAGAAAATGCCAGAAAGGCAGGAGTTGACAAGCTGATACATTTTCAACGGCGCAGCGTGGAGCAGCTCAGTCATCCGAAAAAATACGGTTTTCTGATTACAAATCCGCCTTATGGTGAGCGATTGCAGGATAAATCTCAGATGCCGGCGCTATATCAGATAATAGGTGAACGTTATCGCTGTCTGGATTCATGGAGTATGTATTTGATTACCGCTTATGAACAGGCGGAACAGTACATAGGGCGGAATGCCGATAAGAACCGAAAAATATATAATGGTATGATGAAAACTTATTATTATCAGTTTTTAGGCCCGAAACCACCGAGACGGAAATGATATGTGTTGTCTCGCAAAATCGCATACAGATGCGATTTTGACTTCGTGGTAGGGGCTGTCTGAATAGTTACTATGTGGCGGCACTGCTATGAAAAAACTGGCGGAGGGTATTGCGAGCGCCATTAGGGAGGTTTATACTAATAGATATGAAAACTAGAATAGTATTTGCAACAGGGAACGCAGGGAAGATAAAAGAAATACAGATGATAATGGCAGATATCGGAATGGAGGTAATATCCATGAAGGATGCCGGAATTCATGTGGATATTGAAGAAAACGGAAGCACATACGAGGAAAATGCGCTGATTAAAGCGAAAGCGGTTGCGGCATTAACAGATGATATCGTTATGGCGGATGATTCAGGGCTGGAGGTGGACGCCTTGGATAAGGAACCGGGTGTTTTTTCTGCAAGATATTTGGGCGAAGATACACCTTACAGTATCAAGAACGCCGAAATCATAAAGCGCCTTACGGGTGTTCCGGACGAAAGGAGAACGGCACGTTTTGTGTGCGCCATCGCAGCGGTTCTTCCCGACGGAAGGGAGCTTACCACCAGAGCGGCAATAGAGGGGCGTATTGGTTTTGAGGAAAAGGGCAGCAACGGATTCGGATATGACCCTATATTTTATGTACCGCAGTTTGACAAAACCACGGCGGAGTTGACGGAAGAGCAGAAGAATCAGGTGAGTCATCGAGGAAAAGCATTAGAGCTTATGAAAAAGGAACTGAGGGATTATGAAGGTATTAATCGTTAGCGACACACATAGAAAGAACGAAAATTATTTTAAAGTGGTAGAAATGCATAAGCCGGATATGGTAATTCATTGCGGGGATGCCGAGGGAAGTGAGTATGCTTTAAGCGAGGCGGCAGGTTGTCCGGTGAGTATGGTGTTGGGAAACAATGATTTTTTCTCTGATTTGCCCAGAGAGGTAGAACTTAATATCGGAAGATATAAGGTATGGGTCACTCACGGACACAATTATTATGTATACATGGGTAATGAAAACCTGAAAAGAGAGGCACGCATCAGAGGCATGGATATTGTTTTTTACGGGCATACCCACAAGCCTGTCATTGATATGGACGGTGGGGTGATTGCCGTGAATCCGGGCAGTCTTTCCTATCCCAGACAGGAGGGACATAGACCTTCCTATGTGATTATGGAGATTGACCGTTTTGAAGAGCTGCATTTTACAATAGCATATTTATAATACTTGACAGAATTTAGTTACATAGTATATAATATTAATTACGTTGTTAAAAGCGGTATATATTTTTTCGGGGTGTGGCTCAGCTTGGCTAGAGCGCCTGGTTTGGGACCAGGAGGTCGCAGGTTCGAATCCTGTCACCCCGATTTTTTATTGCTACGAGCCGGGCGGGTTCGATGACGGGAAAGACTGTGGGGAGCTTGCTCACCAACAGCCTTTCCCGTCATCGGACACATGCGGCGACAGCCGCAAAGCGAGGAAAACCGTAGGTTTTTCGAGCTGTGCCCGGCGGTTCATGAGCCTGAAAAATAGGCTCATTTTTTGTGGATTCTGTATATTATGGACATCCAATTTGTCGAATAAATACAAGATTGGGGAAGGAAAAAGCATTTTTGCGGCGACGCTAAGCCCCTTTTTCAGTTTCTGACACTCCACTCTTGCTCCACTTCCGGGTTGACAAGTGGAGTGGGAGAAAGATAAAAATTGAATATGAAAGTACTGTTAATCAGGGAATCATGTGGTTTGTTGGAGCCTGCATGATTTCTCTTTTATTCATGACAACAGAAAACCTGTAAGCTATCAGCTGCTGATGAATGGAAGAATGAACTATGCAGAAATTAGTTGAAAAAACGCATGAATAATCAAAATAACAGCTTCGATAGATACTGCTTTCATTTTAAAATGCCCTGAACCGGACAGAAGACCATGGTATCATTTTAAGAGTGAAATCACAATTTGAGTAAATGGAGGAGGTACATAATGATTATCAGAAAAGCCCATAATACAGATGCAAACGATTTAAAAACATTATACTTTGACTATTTGACACATTTTCCACCAAAAGAAGAGCAGGATATGTATTTGTGGAAACAGCTTCTTGATAAATTTGAGAAAGATGATAATATGTATTTGTTAGTCGTAGAGGAAGATGGGAAAGTTGTTTCATCTGTACAAATGGCTATAATTGAAAGTTTAACACACAATGTTAGCCCGTTTGCAGTTGTTGAAAATGTTGTAACACATATAGATTACAGAAATAGAGGTTATGCATCAGCATTATTGAAGCAAGCGTCAGAAATTGCCAAAGAACACAAATGCTATAAAATCTTTCTTGAAACGGGTTCAAATAAGGAAAGTACTTTGAATTTTTATAGAAATAATGGGTTTGCAATAGATGAAAAACACTCTTGTCTTAAACGTTTATAAATTCAAATTTGTAAGCTTTTTCCATAAGTTTCCCCTATTTTCAAGGCTTTGCACAATGCCAGCCTTAAAATATGTATCCTTTTCCCTTGTTTTTGCCCTCATGGGCAAGTCACAAGGGAAAGTTTTTCTTATCCAGTTTTAATTCATTCCCACAACCCTATCCAAGAGCTTTGCAGATTCCCGCTTTGCCTCCCTTGTAGCGTGTGCATAGACATTCATGGTAGTGCTTACGTCCGAGTGTCCTAAAAGTTCCTGCACATCTTTGGGCTGTGCCCCGTTTGATAACAGGTTCGTTGAATAGGTGTGTCTTAATGTGTGGAAGTGGAATTCTTTTAACTCCGGTACTTTCCTTGCCGTTGTCCGGCAGGCTGTTTCTACGGTGGCAGGAAGTTTAAGACAGCGATCTTCCCTCAGACATACAAAGGAGATTTCCGTATAACCTTCCGGCGCATCCTCTGTCATTCCCAAGTTGTAATACTCATAATGCACCCGATTTTTCTCTGTAACTTCCTTGTAGAAGTTCCTGTGGCAGAGTTCGCCATACTACATACGGTTTTTAAACTGCTGTTTCCTTGCTTTCTTCAAGATGTCAGCGAGGGCATCCCCAAAATCAACGAACCGGACTTTTTTCCTTTTTGTCGAGCCGATTTCATGCTTGTGGGTAGCACCATTGTAGCGGACACTCCTGCGGACTGTCAGGTATTGTTCCTCAAGGTTGATGTCCTGCCAAGTCAGCCCTGCCACTTCCCCAAGCCGAAGACCTGTGAAATAAGCTATCTGTACGGGCAGGATTGCATCTTTGCTCCGCTTGCCAAGCTGTGCAATCAGTTTTTGGTACTGCTCAAATGACAGTGGCTTGACATTGCCGTTGTCGGTGTCCGCTTCCTCCGCAAACAAATCCATATCGTCCTTTTTATGCCTCATAACCACATACTGCATAGGATTGAACGTAATGTACTGTTTCGGGAACACCGCAAAGCGGAATGACTGCTGCAATGCTGCGGAAAATGACCTTACACAGTCTTTGGAATACCCTGTGGAAACAAAATCTTCAATCGTGCCTCCAAAAGACATAATATCCATGAACTGTTGTAAATGCCCTGAAGTAACCGTTTTGAGCCTGCTTTTGCTTACAGGGTGCTGTTTCATGCGGTTGATCGCCTGAAGATAAGTACCGCCAGAGCCAAAAGCGACACCATTACCAATAGCACAGAAACAGCCAAAGCCGGAGAAACCACCAAAGCCTAAACTGTCAGCAAGTGTAGCCGGCATACCCTAAACTGCAAAAGATTTACAAGGAATTAGTCAGGCAGAACGAAACCATCTTTGCGGCAGAAAAGGAACGCAATGCCTTGGAGGAAAAGCAAGGCAGCCTAAAAGGGTTATCAAAATATACCAAGAAAGGCGAGCTGCAGAGCGAGATTGACCGAATAAATGAGCGGATAGAACGCTTATGCAGACTATCGGGAGAAAGTAACCAAGTGGGAAGAAACTTATGGAACAAAGGCAAAGAATGATACCCTGCATAACAGAATTGTCAAAAAGAGGTTGCAGAAAGACAGTCGGGCAAAGGTACGCAGAGTAGGTGCAAGGATATTTTGTTGTGATTGGGGGTGATATATGATATAATTTCAAAGTTGTAGAGAGCGACAATAATAACAGGAGAAATTTCCTATGCAAGAGAGCCGGTTATTNAAAATAGTATATCATTTATTAAACAAAGGTCATGCGACCGCACCGGAACTGGCGAAGAAGTTGGAGGTTTCTGTTCGCACTATTTATCGTGACATTGAAGCTTTGAGCGAAGCAGGAATCCCTGTCTATGCAGAAACAGGACGCGGTGGGGGATTCCACCTGATGTCCGACTTCGTTCTGGGTAAAGTCATGCTGTCAGAAAGGGAAAAAAGAGAACTGCTGGCTGCTTTACAGAGTCTTACGGTTACTGGTAATACTTATCCGGATAGCTTATTGGAAAAATTGACCGCGCTTTTTTCTGCTCCTTCAGAGAGCTGGTTTGGAGTGGACTTTTCACGATGGGGAAATGAAACCAGAGATAAGCAGTATTTTGAATTGTTAAAGANAGCANTCCTTGAAAAACGATGTGTAAAACTTCATTATGCCAGCATGAGTGCTGTCTTCAGTGAAAGAATCGTACAACCGGTNAAATTGCTGTATAAATCAAGGGCNTGGTATTTACATGCATTTTGTATGGAGCGACAGGCGTATCGATTTTTCCGATTAAGTCGTATTTTAGATTGTGAACTGCTGGATGAAGGAATAGAGCCTCCGCCTTTGCTGGAATATCAGGATACATCCACACAAGAATACTGCAAATTTGTATTCCTTTTTTCTAAAGAAGTAACTTATAGAGTGTATGACGAGTTTAGCCCCGATCTGGTGCAAAGACAGGAGAATGGTGATTTGCTCGTCACGGTATGGCTGCCATTTGATGAATGGGTAATTGGCTTTTTGCTTTCCTTTGGNCNCCTTGTGGAGATNATAGAACCGCNTGCCCTGAAANAAGTGATAGCAGAACGGGCAAAAAAAATATACGAAAAAAATAAATCCTGACAGGGGGTGTCAGGATTTTTTGATATAATATCCGTAAGAAATTACATCTCAGGGATTTATNTNNTGNGCGAGGTCACAGGGGAAATTCCTGTATATATAGAGTCTCGGTATTCGGGGGAGCTTGTAACTAAGCTCACGGCGGATTATAACGATGCGGTTCAGCTGATTGCCTATCCGGTGGTAGAACAGGGAAATCCTTTCTCCTTCATTTTTGCCATTGCAATCATTGCAATAGTCATCTTATACAAAAATTTGTTGTTGGGCGGGATTTCCCTTGTTCTGACTATGGCAAACTTTTTTGTTATGCGGTATATGGTGGAACCTATGCGGGAAAAGGAAAAAAAGACCAAGGAATTTACCCCAACGTCACTAAGTTAATTTTGTCAGAGGAGGAACTGGAAAGGGCAGTTGATAATGCCTATCTTACGGATTTTGTACAGAGTATTCCGGAGGGGATTGAAAAAAGAGTGGGAGAAAGAGGAAGCCTTCTTTCCGGCGGACAAAGGCAGCGGGTGGCGATTGTCAGGGCCTATTTAAAGGATGCGCCGATTCTCCTTTTGGATGAAGATGCTTCCGCTCTGGATTCCCAGTCGGAGGAAATTGTCCAAAAGG
>WFLY01000170.1 GCA_009177215.1 Bacillota bacterium | reverse complement strand
CACATGATTTTAGAGGGCATTGTCTGTGATGAACAGGGGCTTATGTATCTGTGCAGCCCCGATATGCCTCAGGTTGGGGTCATAGATGAGGAGGGAACGCTTGTAGACGTTATGGAGCTTCATGGAGCGGCTTCGGTAAAGGCTGTNTGCGTAATGAAAAGCCCGGAGGGGATTCCTATTTTTGAAGTCTCGGATATGAANAACGGAAAAAATACTATGTTCCGGTATGCTTCTGCAAAGANGGGNATTGGTATACTTGCNGAGACTGCTTATGAAAATGNGGCTTTCAGAGGAATGGATNAGTACGGGAAAATTTACTATCGGCTGCTGGANGATTTGATTTGCTGGAATGCAAGGACAGGAACTCGAGAGAAAATTTTTGATTGTAAGGGTAATGGCGTGAACGGAAACAATATGCTGCAAAGGTTGATTTGCAGCAGCATGGGTGATTTGTTTCTGGTTGATTTGGGTAAAGAATGCATTTATCAATTTTCTGATGAGGAACCTGAAAAGAACGGTGATAAAATAAGGATTGCAGACCTTTGCTCCGGTGACGACTATATTAAGTCCGGAGCGGCAAGCTTTTCAAGGAAATATCCTGCATATAGTGTAGAATATGAAGGGGCGTATTTTAACGAAAGGCAGGCTTATCACGACAGGATTATGGCTGAGATTACGGCAGGGAACGGTCCGGAGATTTTGGTGCTGAACAGTGAGGACATGAAAGCGCTTAACGAAAAAGGCGCATTAGCGGATATTACCCCAATGATAAGTGACAGCGTGAAGGAGCAGCTGCTTCCCGGAAGCCTAAAGGCGGGAATGCTGGACGACAAGCTGCTTGGTATTACTTACAGGGTGGAGACGGCAACAATGTATACCTCCAAGGACATATGGGAAAAGGACACATGGACTTTGGAGGAATTCATAAACCGGATAGAAGAAAAGGAAAAGAGCGGAATGCAGAATGTGTTTGCGGGGGTAAGTAACCTGTCTCCGTATCATCTTTTTTATGATATGGTGATGAATGACTTACAAAACTCGCCATTTATTGACTGGGAGGAAGGAAAATGCAGCTTTGACTGTGAGCTGTTTTATAAGACTATTGCAATCGCTGAAAAATATGGAGTGGAATATGATGGCTCCATAGTGTATCGTGACGAGGAGGAAGAAAAGCAGCTGGAAAGTTTAAAAAAAGGCGAAGCGCTTGTCTACATTGCAGACTCTGTAAACAGCTTTGACACCTTTAGCCGGATTATGGCGATATTAGGGGAAGAATACTTTTGCGTTGGCTATCCTACGGAGGGAACAAGCGGAAATTACTGGAATGGCTGGTATTTTCTGGCGGTGAATAAGGCGGCGGAGGATAGTCAGGCAGTCAAAGATTACATTGATTATTTCTTTGACAAGGAAAGGCAAGCCGAGTGGAGCTTGAGAAGCCTTAGAAGGGATGTTCTGGAGGAAGCTATTCGACGAATGCAAAACCCTACATGGGATACGATAGCGCAAACGTCTGACGGAACCACCTATTTTGAAGATTATGTACAGTATCTGGAGAGCTGTGTGTCCATAGCAGATAAAGGGAATGAAGGAATTTTGCGTATTATTGATGGAGAAATAAAGGAATATTTTGCGGGGGCAAAAGGAACAGAGCAGACGGTGGAGGCGATTCAGAACAGAGTACAGCTTTATTTAGATGAAAACAAANAATAGAATCGGAATGGGAAGCGGGCGGGTTTATTCCGCCAATGCTTCCCATTCCTCATAAAGAGCCTCTAAGCTTGTGCTGATATCGGCATGTTCTTTTGCAAGCTCCTGTAATTTTGCAGCCTGTGTGCCGACAGCGGGGTCGGACATTCGGGCGTCAAGCTCCGAAAGACGTAATTCAAGGGAGGAAATTTTTTCTTCGCAGCGCTTTAAGTCATTTTCCTTTTTGCGGAGCCTTGCCTGCTCCTCCTTTTGTGCCTTCCAAACCTGCTTGGACTCGGATTCGCCGGACTTTGCAGACGCAGAGTCTGTCATATCCTTGGACTTGCCTGTAAAAGGGGCGTTGGCGTTTGGCAATGCGTCCGATTGGGATGTAACGGCCGCCGTCTGGGTTTCATGTTTTTCCAGATAATAGTCATAATTTCCAATGTAGCTTATAAAACGGTGCGCCGTTAAGTCTAAAATGCGATGTGCCGTTTTGTTTATAAAGTAGCGGTCGTGGGAAACGTAGAGGACGGTGCCCTCGTAATTGTTTAAGGCGTCCTCCAAAATTTCCTTTGACATAATATCCAAGTGGTTGGTAGGCTCGTCCAGAATTAAGAAATTGGTATTCCCCAGCATAAGCTTGGCAAGGGAGACACGTCCACGCTCGCCGCCGCTTAAATCCGAAATGTGCTTGAAAACATCATCGCCCGTAAATAAAAAGGCGGCGAGTACATTGCGAATCTCTGTGTTGGTAAGATAGGGATAGTCGTCGGAAATTTCCTCAAACAGTTTTTTTTCACCATGTAGTACATGGTGCTCCTGATCATAATAACCGATTTCCACATTTGTACCCAGCTTAAAGGTACCGCCGTCTGCGGGAATCAGTCCGTTCAAAATTTTTAGCAGGGTGGTTTTGCCTGTGCCGTTGTCTCCGATAATTGCCACATGTTCACCGCGCTTGAGTTCAAAGCTTACGTTTTCAAAGAGGAGCAGAGAGCCGAAAGACTTGCTTAAGCATTCCACGCTTAATACATCGTTGCCGCTCTGTCTATAAGGGGTGAGCGTAAGCTTCATATCCGTCTTTACTTCGGTGGGCTTCTCAATGACTTCGATTTTTTCCAGCATTTTTACACGGCTTTCCGCTCTTCTGATGGATTTCTCGCGGTTGAAGGAGCGGAGCTTCTCAATAACCTCCTCCTGATGCCTGATTTCACGCTGTTGATTGAGATAAGCATTCAGGGCGGCGGCGCGCAGCTGCTCTTTTTTTACCGCATAGTCGGAATAATTTCCCATAAAGACAGTCGCCTTGCTCTGGTCAATTTCAATAATCTTGGTGGCGATACGATCCAGAAAATAGCGGTCATGGGAGACGATGATAACCGCCCCCTTGTAGTTGAGCAGATAAGTCTCCAGCCATGAAATGGAATTCATGTCCAAATGGTTGGTGGGCTCGTCCAGAATAATGATATCCGGCTTTTGCAGCAGAAGCCTGCCCAAGGCAACACGGGTTTTCTGACCTCCGGAGAGCGTAAGCACCTTCTTGGAAAAGTCGTCCTCCTCAAAGCCTAAGCCCTTCAGGACACCGATAATCTCACTTTTATAAGCATAACCGTCGCCTATTTCAAAGGCGTGAGTGAGAGAGGAGTATTTCTTCATTAAAAGCTCCAGATTATCACCCTCGGCGTGCTTCATATCCTCCTCACAGGTACGCATACGAAGCTCCAAATCAATCAAATCCTGCTTTACGGACAGAAGCTCCTCGTAAATGCTGTGGGTCGTGTCAACGGCGTCATTTTGGGCGAGATATCCTAGGGATTTGTCCTTAGAAAGAGTCACAAGCCCGGTATCCGCCTGCGTTTCTCCCACAATAATGCGCAACAGGGTGGTTTTCCCCGCACCGTTGATTCCTACGATGGCAGCCTTTTCGTAATCTTCTATATGAAAACTGATATTTTGCAGCACGGTATTTTCCGCAAATGCTTTTGATATATTTTGACAAGACAGTATCATATCTAATAACCTTACCTTTGTATTTCATAATCTTCTTCATTTTACCCTGCGCAAATTCTCCTGTCAATTCATTGACACGTTTTTAACATTCGATTATAATAAGCATATCGTTTAGGTTTGATAATAAATTGGAGGTATCCCCCCGTGGAAGAAAAGGAAATATCACAGGCTGTCATTGGTNNNCTGNCCAGATATTTTANATATTTAGGCGAGTTAAAGGATGAGGNCNTGGAGAGAGTATCCTCNCAGNAGTTAAGTGAACTGATGAAGGTGACGGCATCCCAGATCCGTCAGGATTTTAATANTTTCGGCGGCTTTGGNCAGNAGGNTNACGGCTATAACNTAGAGTTTTTANATAAGGAAATCNNTAAAATTTTAGNANTGGATAAGAAGCATAATTTTATAATANTAGGTGNNGNAAATNTGGGCAGGGCNNNTNGCAATTACATGAATTTTGAGAGAAGAGGCTTTATTTTTAAAGGTATGTTCGACAAAAATCCCGAGCTTATCGGCAAGGATGTGCGTAATGTGAAAATAATGCCGTTAGAGGAAATGGAAGA
>WFLY01000085.1 GCA_009177215.1 Bacillota bacterium | reverse complement strand
TGTTGCGTTGTCTTTGAGCGTGGTGAGGGTATCTAATAATGAAATTTCCCTGGCCGCTCACTTCCCTCTCGTCAAATCATAGCTCTCGCCAATCTTCCGTTTATTTTCCTTTTCGGGAACCGTACCGTCCAGTATAATGGAGTTCCAGTGCTCTTTGTTCAAATGATATGCCGGGATTACGGCTGCATAAGTGCTTCTCCATAGCTCCCGCCACTGGGGGTCACATTTCACATTCACCCACATATACCCATCCTTGTGAAATATCCACGCAAAAATCTTGCGATTCTTCCTGTGACGGATAACGCACCAATTAGGGTCATGGAAGGGATAGTCCTCATAAACATCCTGATAAGTCAAGCAATGGGCAATTATTTCTTTTCTTTCAGTCATTGTTTCTTCTCTCCGTTTGTATTATCAATCAAATACCCACGCAAGCTGACAAGGTATCAACCTTGCAACGCAGCAAGCTGCAGAACATTTTACTCTCGTGGCATTCGTCAAATAACCAAGGTATGTTTTGCCTCCCTTTAAGCATGATCGCTTGGCTCATCGCTCGCGGGAATAAAAAATGCACCTTCATATATTATACATGAAATTCACTTCATGTCCAACCTTTGAGGTGCATAATGGGCACTAAATATGTAACATTTTCTTTGTTCTTCCCCACGCCTACAGCCCTTTCCACAAGAGTCTGCAATTGTCAAAAAACGCTTCTAACCTGNCGCAATNCTNCAACCATNAAAGATAAGAGCGCACAGTACTCCCCACCANCGCATACTGCTCAAANTTCATTGCCAAACCATAGTCCGTAAAAAGTCTCTGCAAAATATCCTCAAAGCATCTTGGCTCTTCACAAATTCCTGTAATCTTATCTGCAATTTCATATACCTTATCAATATTATACTGTGCCAACGGTGCAATATCCTCCTTCACCGTAGCATGTGCCGGAACAAACAGCGCCGCCTTCATTTCCTTCACCCGCTCCAGCGTATCCAAATAAGCGGCAACATCATAGACAAAACCTATCTGATATTTATCCAGCGTCTCCTTACCGGATAAGCAATCTGCCAAATAAATCACATCATCCCTTGTCCGGTAGCCCACCATATCAAAGAAATGCCCTTTAAGGGGAATCATGCTCATACCCTCCGGCAGCTTGTCTTCGGTAAGGTATTCCGCCTCGCTCTCCTGTGCCAGCAAAAATTTATGCTTCAAATCACTTGGCGGAAATCCTCCGTATAAAAAAGCCGGCTCCAAGATGGGATGTCTGGTAAAATCACATTCTATTCCCGGAGCATAGATTTTACAGCCCGTCTGGCTCTGTAAATACTTGTTGCCCCCAATGTGGTCCGCATTGGAATGAGTGTTATAAATTGCCGTTAAATGCCAGCCCATCTTCTCCAACACCTGACGAACCTTTCGCCCCGCCTCCTTGTCGCTTCCGCTGTCAATCAGACATGCCTGTGTATCATTTATTTTGTAGATTCCGATTTTCGCCGGACTCTGTATGTAATAACTGTTTTCTCCTACCTGATTCAATTCGNACATGNTAANCCTCCTCTGTTNCAAANCAGTNTTTTAAAGNCGTAACTGCATCCCAGCAAGAATCAGATTGGGATTTTCGCCTATTATATTTTTGTTCGCCTCATACACCTTGCTCCAACGCATTCCGTCACCCAGCTCCCTTTCGGCAATACTCCAAAGACAATCTCCCTTTTTCACTGTATAAACGTCACTGTCCGGCGTTTCTGCAGAGTTCTCAAGATAAGAAGCCCTCTGTTTCGTCAACTCGTCATTCATTTCCGTAAGCCAATCCCAGATTGCCGGATTTTCCACTAAAATAGCATTTAACTTGGCGTTCTCCTCATTCATAAGCTCAACTATTTCTTCCGAAGTTGTTATCCGCAGAACCTCCTCATACAAGTCGGAAGAAACATAATCTTTAACTATCACCAGACGACCGTCCTCTTCCTTTTTCGCCATTACCGTATCCGCGCCCGGAAGTCCAATGTCTATCCCCTCAAAAAACGCATCATACGCCACCGTGGCAAGATAAAAATTTTCTTTCTCCAAGGGATATACTTTTATGACAATATTGTCGTATTTTTCAAATCCGCTTGCTAAGAGCGCCCTGCACTGGGCGATATAAATGCGGCTTTGGGAGCTATCCTCCAATTGCTCCTGTATGCTATCAATATTTTCCTCTGTGTGCGCCTCATAAAAATCCGTGATAAAGGTTTCCACGGCTTGCTTCGGCTTTTCTCCCGTCACATCTGCTTTGGAAGCATGAGCCACAATATGCTGCGGGTAAATGAATACTGCGCTTATGACAATAAGCATTACTGCTCTTTTGGTTTTGTTAAATATCACAGGGCTTCTCCATTCTGTATCTGGTGATTCGGAATACTGTTCCTCCATGTCGTTCGTTACTTGCGCAGCTGCGCCCGAATATCGGATTTCGTGCCGGGATTCAAATTTATGACACTGCGGCACAAGCTTGTCAATCGGTCTGCTTTGTAATAGTATTTGCCTAGTTTTCCTAATCGATTATTATCGTCCTCAAAATATATTTTAGCACTTTTCTCAAATATGGTAAATCTTGAAATTTCTTATCCATTATGTTATCGTAAGAAAAAAACATAAGATAAACAGATAATCTGGAATGCAGAAAGACAATAACGGGAGGAAACCTTATGTTGGAAATTTGCCCTCGGTGCGGAAATCACGGCTGGGATAAAGAAGTAGAAAATATACATATAAAATGCCCCAAATGCGGCTATGTTTGGGAGTATCGNGCACTGCCCTTATTTATTCTTACAGGATGCAGCGGAATCGGCAAAACAACTACTGCAAGAAAGCTTATTCAGCAAAATAATGATTTTATAGTCTTGGATGCAGATATTTTTTATAACGCCATGCCTCACCAAACAGATGAGGATTACCATCAGCAAATCGACATCCTTGAGAACCTTTCCAAGGATATTATGCAATGTGGCAAGCCGGTGCTTTGGACTATGGCAGGCAATTTAGATAAATTGAACAGCTCCTATCAAAGCAGATTTTTTTCACAAATTTATTGCCTTGCCCTTGTCTGTGACGAAGCCTCCCTGCGCTACAGAATGACTGAAGGCAGAGGCATAACCGATGAAAACTGGATTCAAAGCTCAGTTGACTACAACAACTATTTTCTGACCCATCATACCTTGGGAGATATTTCTTTTGAGCTATTAAATACTCAGGGCAAGGATACAGATATCGTAGCCAAAGCCGTTAGAAAATGGGTGCTTGAAAAAATATTACCGGCAGAATGAGAGAAAAAATGGAATACAAATACTGTGAAAATCAAAACTTTGAAGACTTTTCCAGCGGACGGGTTATTTACGGCGGAGAAGGAATGCCTAACTTTCCGGTACGTCTGTTAAACGAAATATTTGGACGAGCCGCCGCTTATTCCGACAAAAAGGAATGCCTGAAAATATATGACCCCTGCTGTGGCGGCGGATATTCCCTGACTGTACTGGGCTTTTGTCATTCGGATACTATCTCACAAATATACGGAAGCGACATTGATGACAGAATGGTAAATCAGGCAAGACGAAATACCCATCTGCTGACAAATGCCGGAATGAACAATCGCCGTCTGGAGCTTCAAAATATGCTCAGCCTATATCAAAAATCTTCCCACGCAGATGCACTGAAAAGCCNCNAAAAAATACAGAACANGCTTCAAAAAGAAATAAACGCCNAAATTTTTCAGGCAGATTCTACAAAAGCATTGCCATGCATANAGNCCNATATCATTATAACAGACGTTCCATACGGAAACCTTGTTACTTGGAATGGAGAAGAGACTTCCCCTCTCTCTTCCATGCTGCGCCAGCTTGCCGCCATCTCTCACAAAGGAACCATCCTAGCCCTATGTACCGATAAAAAGCAAAAATTTACCAATGATTTATGGGAAAGATTGGAAAGTCAGTCCATTGGAAAGCGGAAATTTGAAATTTGCAGAAAGCTTTAAACTGCTGCAGCGCAGTCTGTACTGCCTTGCTTATTNACNCTCTNTACTCCCCCACAAAANGCTCCACAATCAACNGCTGTGCGGCTTCCTTATAATACAAATCCTCATAAACCGTTCCCGCCTGACTGATTCTATCCCCCAGCTCCAGACCATGACGGCTGCCTTCCTCCGAGACTACCTTGTGCCATCTGCCGTCAAAATACTTCTCATCTGCGTAGCCAAGGCTCTGAACATAGGAAAAAACCGCCTTCCCCGTAAGCTTCCTTACCTCGCTGCCGTCTACCAGACTGCTTAAGTCAGCCGCAAGCTCTGCGGCAAGATACCTTTCCCTGTATACAAATTGCCTTGCCTGCTGCCTTGTCAGGATAAACTCCGATTTCGCCTTCTTTTTACCGGTCAGTCTGCCAGAGGAACCAATCAAACTTTCTTCCCTGTCGCCGAAATATAATTTTTCCTTCCTGCCGCCTGTAAAGCTGTTTATTTCCTGAAGGAACCTTTCACCGTATTTGTGGCATTTATTCTGCCCCACGCCGTTTACATTCAACATATCCTCTTCACTAAGGGGCATTTTCATGCACATATCCAATAAGGTTCTGTCACTGAAAATTATGTACGGCGGCATTCCTTCTTCTTTTGCTATTTGAGTGCGCAGGCTCCGCAATGCCTCAAACAAATCAAGCCCTCTGGAATTCAAGATATCAGAAATCCGCTTACGGTTTCCTGCGCTCTTTGTCTGTGCCTTACGTTCCTGTTCCTCATACGCCTGTCCTGCTTCACCTTCAAAGTCTGACGATTCCTTAATGTTCCTTATCACAATGGGAGAAGCGCTCTTAGTCGCATTCTCGGCTATGCCGCCAGCATCCCTCCAAAATGCCATCCCCGAAGCAGTCACCTTTACCAGAGAGTACTTGTCCGTGGTGAGTCTTAACATATCCTCCTGAAGTAACTGATTGATAATCTGCTTCAGCTTTTCTTCACTGCATTCCTGCAATTTGCCGTAGGCTTCATATTGCTGTACACCATATTCTCTCAGCTTTGCATTATTCTTGCCTTGAAGGGTTCCGACTACCACATTGATGCCGAACCGCTGCCTAAGCTCCAGCACACAGCCGATTACCTGATAAGCCTTACTTGTAACATCCTCTTCCTCATACTCTCGCAGACAATTGGAACAGTTCCCGCAAGATGTGGCATCCAGTTCCCCAAAATAGCGCAGAATATACTCTCTAAGGCATTTCGTGGTAGTGCAATAGGTTGTCATCACACGAAGCCTTACTTCATCCCTCTCCCTGACCAAATCGGCTTCCTCCGGTGACAGCTCCGTGCTAAGCTCCTTACTCTCTAACAAAAATCTGTTGATTACGATATCCTGAGGCGAATACAACAAAATACATTCCGCCGCTTCTTGGTCACGCCCTGCTCTTCCCGCCTCCTGATAATAGTTTTCCAGATTCTGGGGCATGTTGTAATGGATCACATAGCGCACATTGGACTTATCAATTCCCATGCCGAAGGCATTGGTAGCTATCATAACGGGCTTCCTGTCGTAAATAAAATCCTCTTGATTTTCCTTACGGCTTTCACTGCTCAACCCCGCATGATACTCCGTCACCGGGAAACCGGCTTCTCCCAAAAGGTCGTACAGCTTGTCCACGTTCTTTCTGGTAGCACAATAGATGATACCGCTCTCCTCCCTGTGCTCCTCCAGATAATTCTTAAGAAAGCTGTCCTTGTGACGGGGGCGCTCCACCGAGAAAAAAAGATTCTTTCTGTCAAAGCCCGTCACAAGCAGCTGAGGATTTTGAAGCCCCAACACGCAGAGAATATCCTCCCTTACCTCCTTTGTTGCCGTCGCCGTAAAGGCGCTGATAACAGGTCTTTTCTTCAAGGCACGTATAAAATCAATGATTTTTAAGTAGCTGGGGCGGAAATCCTGCCCCCACTGGGAAATACAGTGCGCCTCGTCCACCGTCACCATGGAAATATCCCCGCGGCTCACAAACTGCATAAATTCATAAGTATTCAACCGCTCCGGCGCCACGTAAATAATTTTATACTTTCCCTGCGCCGCATATAGCAAAGCCTTGGACACCTGCGTATCCGTCAGCGTACTATTGATATAAGCAGCATGAACCCCCGCTTCATTCAAGGCACGTACCTGATCGTTCATCAGGGAAATCAAAGGCGATACCACCACGGTAATGCCGGGAAGCAAAAGCGCCGGCACCTGATAGCACAGTGATTTTCCCGCTCCGGTAGGCATGATTCCAAGCACATCCCCGCCGCCTAAAATAGTATCAATAATAAACTCCTGCCCTTCCCTAAAAGAATCATAGCCGAAGTATTGTTTTAATATCCGGTATTTATTCATTCTTATACCCATCTGCGCGTTGCGGCGCACTCAAATCAATAGTTGAATACGCATTTTTATTCAACCTTTACTCCATCCCCATGTGTTAGTATCGGTGATCGCTCTGGCAGACATCTGCCAATTAAATAATCATTTTTAATGTTTAACCGAAAAATAATTCATCAAAATTTCTTTAATATGATTATAACGTCTTGCATAGGAATTTTCCACACGTATAATCTGTAGATTGTGGGCGCGGCAAATTTCGTTTTTCTTCCGGTCACGGTTCTTTACCACCTCATCCTCAAAGTGCTCCTTACCGTCCAGCTCTATTGCCAGCACCGGAATGTCAGTCTGCCCCTGTCGTTCATACACTACGAAATCAAAACGCCCCGAATAAAACAGGTCATGATATCCGATATTGGTTTGAAATACCTGTGCAATCGCCACTTCCTTCTGTATGCTATAACGGCTCTGGAACAGCCATATATTTTCCAGCGCATGATTCAGGTTCTTTAAAAAGGCTTCCTCCGTTGCCGTGCTGAAAGGCTTTACTCCCAAGGCTCTGGAGTTGGCACGCTTTTTAGTCACTTGAGATTGTCCGTTCTTTCTCACATATTCCACAAGCTCAAATAAATCGTCCTCACTGTCCTTCTGATGCAGCCGCGCCAGATTCTTGGAATCCGAAAGCACAATCAGTTTTTCTCTTGCTCTGGAGGTCGCCACATTGATAAGCTCCTTATTATTTTTCAGCCATTCATAGGTTCCCGCCTGAGTCTGGTCGGTAATCGCAGTAGAAAACAACACCACATCCTTTTCGTCGCCCTGAAAAGCATGAACCGTTCCGCAGGCTACGTTTTTAAGATTTTCACGCTTTATAGCATCTTCTATCAGCTTTTTCTGGTTTACAAAGGGAGTGATGACACCGATACTTTTATCCTTGTTCAGACATGCATACCGAATGATTTTATGATTACATCGGTAGTGATTATGTAAAAGAACCGCATCGCAGGCGAGGAAAGTCTTATAAATAGAATATTTGCTATCTCGTCCAGCAAAATCACAGGGTTCAGCTGCTGTGGGTCGCCTACAAGCATGAGATTTTCCCCCCGGATAATAGGCACAAGAGAAACCACCGTATTACACTGGCTTGCCTCGTCTATAATCACCATGTCGAACATAGACTCAGGCTCCCCCAGCTTGTGAGCGGATATGCATGTGGTGATCATGGCTCTAAAAATATCGTGGTATATATTATTCATGTCTGCTCCCACCTGTCCGCTTCTGCGGACATTTAACCTATTCCCTCTTTAGCTTTTATTAAATCTCTCACTGATCCAAGTAGGCAACGAGCTTAACCTTTCACCCAATTCTTTTATCTTTTCCACCGCGTCATTTAAATTTTTCAAAGCCTCGCTAAACTCCTCGGTGTCCAAACCTTCAATTGCCGAATTGATTGCATCAACATCAAGCTTCCCAAGAGAATCCGCCACCTGCTCCCAGTCCACCTTTTCCAGAGTAGCGTTTACATGATTCAGGGTGTTGTTAAAGCTTTCCATGTCTATATCGGATATCTTTTCCACCGCAGGCTCACACATTTCGGATAAATCCCGTACCCTGTCAAACAAAAAAACTCCGCCAATCAGCAGGCACAGGGTCAGAACGGAAGAAATCATACAGATAATCCGGGTAAATTTAAGCTCCTTCATAAGCTTGGCGGTGTTTGTATCAGATATGCTATTGTTCATTTTCTTCCTCCCTTACATCCTCTTTTTTAGTCTCTTCATTGCATAAAACGCCATATTTATCATAATAACCTAATCTCCCTCACAAATCAACCTTACATAATCCTTATTTCGGCATGTCCGAATTGTTACATTACTTTTCACACCTGTGCTACGCATTTCCGATTCTACTCCTCCTGCCTTAACAAAAGGCTGCCGCACCAAACCCTTAGCCGGTGCGGCAGCCCCTATTATTCAGTAACGATATTCCCGAGTTCGATAAAGAAAGGTCTGCATCTTACTGTCTCGTCCATAGGTGGTCGTACAGCACTCCAAAACATCCTCCCTTACCTCCTTTAAGCTTTTTTCCAAAATTCCTGCAAAAAGCCCTTGACCGTTTTTCTTCTTGGAATCAGTATCGGGAACGTGCTGTTCTTCTCGCCTTGTCCTACAAATATCGGAAACTGCCGTCACTGAAGTCACCATGAAAATACCTGAAAGTCCGTTTGCTGCGTTAATCCCTCCTTGGATGCGTATTTTGACATTATACACTTCTTCTCATAATATATTTCGTATAATTATCAGAAATTTTTAGAGATTTCGTCTATTTCTTTGAAATTTAATAATTATTTTCATTTCTGTGATTCAAATTTGTGACGCTCCGTCACAAATTTGAGATTAAAAAATAAGCTCAATAGCTTATTTTTTAATCTGTTCCCCATGCAATTCATAATAAAATATGTACTGCTGCATCACGCCCTGACATCCCTTGTACCGCCCCATGGGAAAGCCCCGACTGTAATGCTTCTGCAATGCCTGACTGATATGCGTGTCCACCGGAAACGCCTCCAAATGATGCAGCGCAAAAAGGCAGATACAATCTGCCACCTTCTCACCCACTCCAAATAATTTTAACAGCTCTTCCCTCGCCCTCTTATAAGGAAGCCGGATAATTGCCTCTAAATCACAGTCTCCGCTCACTACGCTTTTGGCGGCACGCACCACATATTTGCTACGGTAGCCGAGATTGCACTCCATCAGCGCATCCTCCTCCAAATCTGCCAGCGCCTCCGGAGCAGGAAAGGCATAATACGCTTCGCCCCGGGCATTGACCAGCCTTTCACCGTAGCCTTCACAGATGTTCCCGATACATCTGCGAATCCTCGTAATATTGTTTTGCTGGGAAATCAAAAAGGATACTATCATTTCCCATAAATCCTGCCTCAGAATCCTGATACCACGACCAAGCTCCGCCGCTTTTTTCAAATAAATATCCCCCGGGGAAATCCGCCCTATAAATACGGCGTAATCTTCCTCCAAGTCAAAATAGCCCTTCCAGAAATCATGGAATTCCCTTTCATCGCAATAAAAAATACATTCCTGTTCCTGCTGCTCCAGTTCCAAATAACGGTTCCCAGCAATCACACTATAAAGCTTTTCCGCCTTTTCACTCATGCGGAAGCACTGCCCCGATTGACAAATCTGTGCCGGATTAAAATTTTCTACCTTTAGCCTTATCATCCTTATCATATGGAAATTATCCTATCTTTTCTTTCTCCTGCCGAATATCATCCAGCCAATCAACCCCAAAAATGCAGCCGCCACAACCATCCACGGAATAAAGTATACCATTCCCTTACTGTAAAACATATCATAATAACCCTTCAAATAGATTACCACCACAATAAACGGCAGAACAAAGGTCATATACCACTTTAGCCTTTTAGGGAAGCCCATACCTTTACCGCTGTTAGCTTCCCGTATAAAATTCTCCCAGCCCCAACCGTTTTTTGTAGTACAGAATGTAAGATAAACCAGACACCCCAAGGGCAGAAGATTGTTAGACACAAGAAAGTCCTCTAAATCCATAATACCGCTTCCCGGTCCCAGAGGCTGAATGCCCGCCAACGCGTTGAAGCCCAAAATACACGGCAGGGATAACAAAATAACAGCCACAATATTTACAACAACCGCCTTTTTCCGCTTCCAGCCCCACAAATCAATGGCAAAAGAAATAATATTTTCAAATACAGCTATTACCGTAGACAACGCTGCAAAAGACAAAAATAAGAAAAACAGGGTTCCCCAGACACGTCCGCCTGCCATCTGATTAAAAATATTGGGCAGCGTAATAAAAATCAAGGACGGTCCTACTCCCGGCTCAATTCCAAAAGAAAAGCACGCCGGAATAATGATCAACCCCGACATCAAAGCCACAAAGGTGTCCAACAGCGTAATACTGACGGTCTCCCCCGTGAGGGAACGGCTCTTATCCAGATAACTCCCGAAAATCGCCATGGAACCTACGCCGATGCTCAGCGTAAAAAATGCCTGCGACATGGCGCCAAACACCACATTGCCGATTCCCTTTTTCACCATACCCTTAAAATCGGGAAGCAGATAAAATTTCACGCCCTCCATAGCTCCGGGCAGCATCAGGGAATGCACCGCCAAAACCGCTATCAGCACCAACAAGCACAGCATCATCACCTTTGTAATCTTCTCAACGCCTTTCTGCACGCCCAGAGAACAGATACCAAACGCCAAAACAATAGCGAGCACCGTCCATAGCGTCATTATCCCCGCCGAACCTGTCATTTCATCAAATTTAGCCGTTACAACATCAGGCTTCAACATTGTACCGGTAAATTCACCCGACAGACAGCGGTAACAATAAAACATCATCCAACCCGCCACCATAGTATAAAACATCATAAGCAGATAGTTACCAGCCATGCCGAAATATCCAAAGTGATGCCATCCGGTTCCCTCCGGCTCCAGCTCCCGAAAGGAAGTGGCGCAGCTCTTCTGGCTTCCTCTGCCCACCGAAAATTCACAGACCATAATGGGGAATCCTAAAATTGCCAGAAACACTAAGTATATCAAAATGAATGCGGCGCCGCCGTACTGCCCGCACATGTAGGGAAACTTCCACACATTCCCAAGCCCTACCGCACAGCCCGCCGAAACCAATATAAATCCAAGCCTTGAACCGAATTTTTCTCTTTTACCCATCTAATGTAACCTCTACTCCTTAATCAACCTATCGCTTTGACATCGATAAGGCATAAGTATTCCTCTAACATAAAATAAAGATACACTAAAAAAGTCATTCTGACAACCTTTTCACACCATACCTCTCAAACTTCAAACTACTCTTCCGCTTCAGAGCAGTTTAATGCAACGACATGCGTCTTATCTGTTGAGCCACCAGATTCCGAGATTCAGATATCCCGCAAATGTCACCCACAAAAGATAGGGAACATTTAACAATGCAGCCGCCTTTGAAATAGGGTAAAATTTCATTATCATTTGCACAATTAAGAAATCCAGCAGCAAAATCCAGAAAAAGGAAAACAAATACCACTTAAAGTCAAAGAAAAAAATAGACCAAAGGAAATTGACAAGCAGCTGATAAAAGTATATGGATAATGCCTCTGAAATACTCTCCTTACTTGCATCCGACATACAGATTAGATACGAGGATATTCCCATAAGGATGTATAAAATTGTCCAGACAATAGGAAACAGCCACCCCGGCGGCGATAGGGGAGGTTTTTCCAGAGCCGCAAACGCCCTCATTCCTCCACCCGACAAAATTCCTGCGATTCCTCCCACAAGCAGGGGAATCGCCAAACATTTCACAAAAGCCCACTTTTTTGCATCCATTTTAGTATTCATTTTTACCCCCATCCGTGCATTGCGATGCACTCTTAAGTCAGCAACCCCGCCGCAAAACGCAACGCATTTTCAATATGTGAGGTTGTTGACCCTCGCGGCAGTCGCCAAATGTATGTGCAAGCACATCTACTTGGCTCGTTGCCCACGGGAATCAATTGTTGAATACGCATATTTATTCAACGATTTTGCTTCCACTAAAAAATATGCCATCCTAAAAACACATATTACTTAAAATTGTTATTATAAATCCCTCTTTCTTGGGCAGAATAAAATTAAAACCGGCGCAATAAGCCGACGTTTCGGAATGGAGGTAATTTTAAATATGGAAAACAAGGATACTATATGCTTATTAAAGGAATGTGACTCGGGAACTAAAATGGCGGTAGCTTCTATCGACGAGGTTTTGGACAAGGTTCAAGCCGCCCCTATGAAACAACTGTTGACCGAGAGCAGGGAACATCACGAAAAGCTTGGCAACGAGATTCATTCCCTGCTCCTAAAGCACCAAAGTGAGGAAAAGGAACCGAATGCCATGGCAAAAGGAATGTCATGGTTGAAAACCAACATGAAAATGACTATNGANGNAAGCGATNCCNNCGTAGCNGACTTGATCACAGNCGGCTGCAACATNNGCGTAANNNCTCTCCATAAATATCTGAATCAATACACCGCCGCCGACAACACTTCTAAGTCTATCTGCAATCGTCTTGTAAAAATCGAGGAGGAGCTGTGCAGGGATATGCGTGCCTATCTATAATATCAACTTTACAATGACTTATTTGTTTTATGAAACCGGGAAACAGAGATATTTTCTGTTTCCCGGTTTTTTCTTTTCGCCCCATTATTATGGTCTGCCACATTGGATTTTCCGGCCAGCACACCAGTGTACTATACCACTCACATTACGCAAAATGACTTGCCTAAATTTCCATCCGCTGCGCCTCCTTCCGAAACAAAATGTATTTTATATTTAAGCAAGTTTATTAAAAAATATTATTTTAAATTTGACAATACTGTGTGCTACACTATATAATGCAATTAACAAAATCGAGAGGAGGTATCCGGTTGGAAAAGGATTTATTGGAAAGCCTGCTGTCCGAGCTGCGCCGGGGAACCTTGGTCCTCTGTGTGCTGAGCCAGCTGGAGGAGGCACGCTACGGCTATTCCCTGATACAAAGGCTGGAGGGAAAAAGGGTTCCCATTGACGCCAACACGCTCTACCCCCTTCTGCGCAGGCTGGAACAGCAAGGACTTTTGTGCAGCGAATGGAACACGGAAGAAGCCAAGCCCCGCAAATATTATAAGAGAACCGTTTTCGGCGACCGGATTTTCGCGGAGCTGGTTAAGCAATGGAACTGCTTGTCTGCAGGGATGTCGGACTTATTAGGAGGTGTGGATAATTGAATGATAATGATATGATAGAACGTTATATTTATGAAGTGACCAAAAGAGTTCCCAGAGGACATAGAGGTTCCCGGAAAAACGACCTTGGGCGGACGCATGAGTTCTCGGAGACAAGAGAAGAAATCCGCTTAGAGCTTCAGTCATTGATTGAAGACATGTGCGCCGGTAATTACATTGACTTTTTTGTCGGCTTTTTTACCGAGCTGTTTATCACCTTGGCAAGCGGTATTTTCAGTATCGTGACAATTGTGACCGTTATTTTTGCTGTTTTGGAAAGACAGAAGGTTAAGGTTTCCATCAAACCCGAAGGGAAGTGGTCAGTAGGAGACCTGACAAAAAATGTTCCTTCATCAAAACCATGGAGTCCTCTTGCCCTGCCGCCCATACCCGACAAACGCGCAGTTATCAAACGTGGCGACAGCGTAATCTCTATTATTTTTATCACTGTTTTTGCTGCGCTGCTGTTGTTTGCCCCACAGCTTTTCGGCTGCTTCCGTTATGATGGGGAAAGGCTGCAAAGCGTTGCCTGTGTATTTAACCTAGAAGAGTGGAGTACCATAGCCCCTGTCTTTTGTTTCTGTCTCTTTATCGCACTGGTAGATGAAATTATCCGCCTTGTGACAGGCTATTACTGCAAGCCCGTAATGTACAGCAGCATTATCTGTAACACACTGCAGATTGTAGGCGCTGTCATTCTGTTCAAGGTTATGCCCTTGTGGAATACCAAGTTTGCGGCTCAGCTCCTAAAATACGAGGGTATCAGCGAATTTTCTTCCGGCGATTTGCTGCGCTACTGGGGAAGCGATCTCTTTAGTACTATCCTTCTCACTGGTATCTGCGTAATTTCCTGCATCGAGACAGGCGTAGCCATATATAAAACCTTGAAATATGCTTAAGAGCAATCGGGCTGTGATACCGGATTTTTCCCGTATCACAGCCTGTTTTATATCTCCTTGCCGTTGTAACAGCTTGTTTGACTTACAATATTATTCTCATACCACTCCTTAGGAGCCTCACTACACTTATATGCTCTATCCAACATTTCATAAATCTGCGGTTACTTTACATCACATTGGCACAAGCCATAATAATCATGCATAAATAAAGCCGAAACGCTTTTACTGCAAGTTCCGTATAATAACTGCTTTCGTTAGCCGCCCC
>WFLY01000263.1 GCA_009177215.1 Bacillota bacterium | reverse complement strand
CTGCTTAGCAGACAGAATGAGCGTGAGTCGGGAGCTGCCAACGGNAGNNGGCTTGCGTACGCNNGCGCCCAATNAANATCGCANGAATATTCTGACACCCATGCGCCAGATACAGAACGGTATACATGCCAATAAGGACGAACTGGTAGTGTACCGCAATGCACCGAAATTCGTATCCGGCGGTCAGTCAACACAGATGATTATCGGAGCCACTATGGAGAATGATTATCAGATATTGAATGTGGCGGAGAGCCTGTATCAGAAGTTTGAGCTTAAGAGGGTGTTTTATTCTGCTTTTGTGAAGGTCAATGAGGATAAGTCGCTGCCGGCATTGCCGGGCGGACCGCCGCTTTTGAGGGAGCATAGATTATATCAGGCTGATTGGCTTCTGAGATTTTACGGATTTAAGGCGGAGGAGCTATTGGACGAGAAGCGCCCGTTTTTTAATGTGATGCTGGATCCTAAGGAGGATTGGGCAGTGAGACATCTGGAGCAATTTCCGGTGGAAATCAACAGGGCTTCTTATGAAACTCTTTTAAGGGTTCCCGGAGTGGGTGTTAAGAGCGCCATGCGTATTGTGGCGGCAAGAAAAAATGTAAACCTGACCTTTGCCGATTTGAAGAAGATAGGTGTGGTGTTAAAGCGCGCCATGTTTTTTATTACCTGTAACGGTAGGCTGATGTATCCGGTTAAACTGGAGGAGGATTATATTGTGCGTAACCTTACCGGTACAAAGGAGCGTATTCAGTTTGGAAGTGATGGAATGACTTACAGGCAGATGTCTTTATTCGATACAGGCAGCTTCCGGCGGGAACCGTCGCAGGCAGAACGGATGACGGCTGTGCTGGGGCAGTTATAGAAACTGCTAGACATAGTGCGGCAGTAGCCGATACGGCGGCAGAATAATGCGGCAATAGATTTTTGGTAAAAATAGCCGCGGTAATAGTAAATCTGCAGGTCAGAGAGATTCAGGGAGGAGTATATGATGCTGGTATATCAGTGTGAGGATTCGCTGGAAGGTATTTTTACGGCAGTTTATAATGCATATGAAGAGAAGAGGCAACCGGCGGAAACTATGTTAAGTCTTGAGGAGGAGTTGTTTTTGTTCGCGGATTATCAACCCGTGAAGCCTGACCCGGAGAAGTCACTTAAGGTTATGCGGACTTTGAAAAAGAGATTCGGAGAAGAAGACTATATGCGGATCTGCTTGAGTTTATCCGCTTCAGACCCTGCAAAGGCGCAGGCGGTATATCAGACAATAGCATTAGGGCTTTCCGGGAATAAGTCAGCATATGGTCATTTGTTTGACAATCTTGCCAATGACTATGTACATCTTGCCTTTTCGTTGGCAAGAGGGGCAATGAATGAGAATTGCCATTTAAGGGGCTTTGTGCGCTTTCAGGAGCTGNAGGGAGGGATTCTTTATTCCAAAATAGGCCCGAAGAATAATCTTTTAACGTTTTTAATGTCTCATTTTGCGGACCGTTTTCCAGCGGAGAATTTTATGATATACGATGATAAACGTAATTTATTCGGGGTTCATCCGGCTGGTGAGCCGTGGTATTTATTAACGGGGAATCAGGTTTTGGAGGAGACGGAGCATTTTAAATTATCGGATGGGGAGCGGCAGTATCAGGAACTTTTCCGTTACTTCTGCCATAAAATAGCTATCAAAGATAGGGAAAACCTGAAATTACAGCGAAATATGCTTCCACTAAGATTCCAAGAATATATGGTAGAATTCAATTAATTTTACTCATTTTTTCCTAACCTTTTCAAAAGTGCGATTGTGATATGTGCAAATTTTACAAAAGAAGAAAATGATAACATTTTTAAAAAGTAAATTTGCAGAAAAATAAATATATCATAAAAATCAAGCGAATTTTTTTTGAGAAAAAAAGCTTTACATTTGNCGTNTTTTGACTATANTAGTANTAACTTAATNGTGAAGTTTCNANTATTGNNAANGGAAGGATAATATGGTAAAGNCANTNNGTNTAACACCTGATGAGGTCCAACATTTTGTTGATGTAACTTCGAGATGTGATTTTGACATTGATATTTGTTACAATAGATATGTTGTAGATGCAAAATCATTCCTTGGAGTATATGGGTTGGATTTTGGCAAGCCTCTAACTGTATCCTATGAGGGATATAACAGCGAATTAGAGGAATTGTTAAAGAAAATCGCCATTGCATCGTAAATGTTACCGGAATTAAAGGCGAAAGAGGTTTGACTCCCTATGAAAGATAGCGTACTATCTTCATAGGGAGTTTTTTTGAAAACATTACAATGATCAGGGAGAATAAACGGCGATGACAGATACACAATTAGCCGGAAAGCAGGCAGATAACGGTGAGATAAGAGTAGAGCCGCATAGAGGAGAGATAAGGGTTTCCGTCAGGAGCTTGGTGGAATTTATCCTGCGGAACGGAGATATAGACAGCAGACATCAGGGTTCTCCCGAGAATGCAATGCAGGAGGGCAGCCGGATTCACCGCATGATTCAAAAAAGAATGGGAGCAGAATATCAGGCGGAGGTAAACTTGAAGTACACACATCCCACAGATGAGTATATCTTGGTGGTGGAAGGACGTGCAGACGGTATCATTGATACGGATAAGGAAGTGGTCATTGATGAAATCAAGGGAACATATAGAGATATTTCCAAGATGAAGGCTCCTGTTTCGGTACATGTGGCACAGGCAAAATGCTATGCTTATATGTATGGGCTGAAGCGAGAGCTTCAGGAAATCAGGGTTAGACTGACCTATTGTAATATTGAGACAGAGGATATCCGTTATTTTTATGAGGATTACAGCTTTGAAGAATTGAGGGAATGGTTTGACGGATTGATCGCCGCTTACCGCAAATGGGCAGATTATACATGGAAATGGCGGCAGATTAGGCAGGAATCCTTGGAAAGCTTGNAATTCCCTTTTCCTTACAGGGATGGGCAAAGGGAGCTGGTGTCCTATGTTTATCAGACTATTTATCATCATAGGAAGCTTTTTATTGAGGCTCCGACCGGTGTAGGTAAAACAATATCAACTATTTTTCCTTCATTGAAGGCAATGAGTAAGGGTATGGGGGAGAAACTCTTTTATCTGACGGCAAAAACGATTACGCGGACCGTAGCCGAGGACACTTTAGGGCTGCTTCGGGAAAAGGGTCTGCGTTTTAAGAGCGTAATACTTACGGCAAAGGAAAAAATATGTTTTATGGAGCAGACGGAATGTAATCCCGAAAACTGTCCGTACGCAAAGGGGCACTATGACCGTGTCAATGATGCTATTTTTGACCTATTGACTAACGAGGAAAGCTTTACCAGAGAGCGGATGGAAGCTTATGCCGTAAAATATCAGGTTTGCCCCTTTGAATTATGCCTTGATATGAGCCTGTTTGCGGATGGGATTATCTGTGATTATAATTATCTCTTTGACCCCCATGTGTATTTGAAACGCTTTTTTGCAGAAGGAACCGGAGGAAATTATGTATTCCTGATTGATGAGGCACATAATCTTTTGGAGCGGGGCAGGGAGATGTACAGCGCTTTCCTGTTGAAGGAAACATTTCTGGAATTAAAGCANGAGATAAAACAGACAANACTGTCANAAATAACTGAAAATGTAAATAAAAACGGTATAGAANGACAGTTGACACTAGATATGNCGAACGNGTCAGAACAGTTTGCTCCAGAGTTGTTAANGGAATATTTTCCACCGGAGGAACCGAACGCAAAACCGGAGACGGAGAATACAGCTGTATTATTAGTCGGAACGGGGAAGAAAAAGTATCATAGCGGAAGAAGCATTTTTGTGAGGCAGGGCTACGGCGAGAGGATGATATATCATTTGGAAAGGTGTAATAAGGAGCTACTTATATTAAAACGAGAATGCGAGGGCTATCGTCAGGTGGAGGGCATAGACGGTTTTGTGAACGCGCTGCTCCNTCTGTACAACACACTAAGCGAATACATGGANNAGCANGANGAAGACAAGCTGCTTGTAAGGGAGAGCCTATTGGATTTTTATTTTGAGGTATCGCATTTTTTGGACATATATGAGCGTATTGACGAAAATTATGTGAAATACACCCAGCTTGGGGAAGACGGTAGTTTTCTGATAAAGCTATTTTGCGTAAATCCGAGGGAGAACCTGAAAGAATGTATGCAGCGGGGCAGGAGTACAATTCTTTTTTCTGCTACTTTTTTGCCGATACAATATTATAAGGGGCTTTTGGGGGGCGACGCCGAGGACTATGAGGTGTATGCAAAATCCGTATTTAATCCGGAAAAGAGGGCGCTGCTTATTGCCAATGATGTGACGAGTAAATTCACGAGACGTTCCGATGAGGAGTATTACAGGATAGCCAGATATATTGATGAAATCGTTAGAAGCAGACAGGGCAATTATATGGTATTTTGTCCTTCGTACTCCTTTTTGCAGAGGATCTATGAGATTTACACACAATATTTTGCAGATGAGGAAAAAGAGTGCATCATGCAGCAGGACTACATGAGCGAAGAGGACAGGGAGGAGTTTCTGGCAAGGTTTCAGGGCAATACGGAATGTGATTTGCAGGATAAAATATCCATGGATATTGAATTTGATATGGAGGAAAGTACCTTGATAGGCTTCTGTGTGCTTGGAGGGATTTTTGGAGAAGGAATTGATTTAAAAAATGACAGCCTGATAGGGGCGATTATTGTAGGCACAGGTTTGCCGCAGGTATGCAATGAGCGGGAAATATTAAAAAACTATTTTGACGGAAACGGTGAAAGCGGTTTTGACTATTCTTACCGCTATCCGGGAATGAATAAAGTTCTTCAGGCGGCGGGGAGAGTAATTCGCACGGCGGACGATGTAGGAATAATTGCATTACTGGACGAGCGGTTCCTTCAGTTTTCCTACCACAAAATGTTTCCCAGAGAATGGGAGACATTTGAGACGGTCAGTGTGGAGAATGTGGCCCAGCGAGTGGAAAGGTTTTGGGATTCGTGGTCAAAATATGTAAATTAATTATGTAACCTAAATAGATAAATTTGAAGCTGCTAAAATGAATGAAACGACAGCAGAAAGGTGGGAAATGACATGTGTAAAAATCAAAAATGACATGTGTGTTTATGTGGATAACTATGTGGATTTGGTGGATTTCTTAAAAAAAGCGCCCTAAAAACTGACAGTTGTTCCAATTTTCTATTGAAAAAGAATCTTGCAAGTGAAATTGCAATAGAACTGAACTGGTCAATTAAGTTATGTGAAGTGATAACGGAAGATATTTATTAATTATGTAGTCCTCCACTTTTATACCTTGACGACTCATTATTCAAGT
>WFLY01000225.1 GCA_009177215.1 Bacillota bacterium | reverse complement strand
TCTTTTCATCGGAGCGGCCGTCTTGCATACGCATATCCCATCTAAACGTTAAATTATGGGCTCAATCAGAGTATAAATATTTCCTTTAACCCTCCATCCGCTCTACAATATCCTTCCACGCTTCTTCATCAATTTCTTCATCTCGGAACAGCTTCTTTTTATCCTCATCCGTAATAAAACGGATCACCTTACAGGGATTTCCCGCTGCAATACTCCAGTCCGGAATATCCTTTGTCACTACACTGCCTGCGCCGATGACCACGTTATTCCCGATATGCACTCCCGGGCAGACTACTGTATTGCCTCCAAGCCATACATTATCCCCTATAGTTACCTCTTTTCCGTACTCATAAGCTGAATTACGGCTTACCGGATGGACCGGATGTCCGGCAGTGTAAATTGCCACATTAGGAGCCATCTGGCAATTATCACCGATTTTAATTTTGGCTACATCCAATAACGTACAGTTGTAGTTAGCAAAAAAATTTTTTCCTACTTCAATATGTTTTCCATAATCGCAGTAAAACGGCGGATTAATAAAAGCACAGAGGAAATTTTAATCGCAGTAAACGGCGAAGTGTTTGGCGTCTGGTTTTTAATTGGCGCAGCATTGGTATTCTGGATGCAGGCAGGATTCGCAATGGTGGAAACCGGTTTTACCAGAGCGAAAAACGCAGGGAATATTTTGATGAAAAACCTGATGGACTTCTGTATCGGTACAGTAGTGTTTATTCTGATTGGCTTTGGTTTATTGCTGGGTGAAGATGTGGTAGGCTTGATTGGAAAACCCGGTTTTGATATTTTTACCGGCNATGCGGATTTTGACTGGTCCAATTTTGTATTTAACTTGGTATTCTGTGCAACAACGGCGACTATTGTTTCCGGTGCCATGGCTGAGAGAACAAAATTTTTATCTTACTGTATTTATTCGGGAATTATTTCCGCTTTAGTTTATCCTATTGAGGCGCATTGGATTTGGGGGGGCGGCTGGCTTGCACAGCTTGGTTTCCATGATTTTGCAGGCTCCTGTGCAATTCACATGGTGGGAGGTATTTCCGCAATTATCGGCGCAAAGATTCTTGGACCCCGTATCGGTAAATTTGTAAAGGATAAGGACGGAAAAGTAACCAAAGTCAATGCGTTTCCCGGCCATAATCTTCCGATTGGCTGCCTCGGTGTATTTATCCTTTGGCTTGGCTGGTACGGATTTAACGGTGCGGCATGTACCAGTGTAGAGCAGCTTGGCTCCGTGTTTGTAACAACTACTGNCGCTCCTGCAATTGCCACNGTAGTTTGTATGGTNNTCACNTGGATTANATATGGTAAGCCCGATGTTTCCATGNGCNTGAANNCTTCTCTTGCAGGTCTGGTGGCAATCACGGCTCCCTGTGATGTAACTGATGTGACAGGTTCACTGATTATCGGAGCTGTTGCAGGATTTTTAGTAGTATTTGGTGTATGGTTCTTAGATTATAAATTACATATTGATGACCCTGTAGGAGCAGTTGCC
This sequence comes from Bacillota bacterium, assembly GCA_009177215.1. GTDB lineage: Bacteria > Bacillota > Clostridia > Lachnospirales > Lachnospiraceae > Acetatifactor. The sequence goes on along the minus strand of WFLY01000225.1, from coordinate 2,026 downwards.
GTTCACTGCTTGAACGGTATCTGGGGTACTATCGCAGTCGGTTTGTTTGCAACCACATCAGCTCCCGGAAATGACAGTGTTGTAGGGCTTTTCTATGGAGGCGGATTTAAACAGCTGGGTTTACAGCTTCTTGGATTCGGAGCGGTTGCCGCATGGACTGTCGTAACGATTACCATTGCTTTTCTGGTAATTAAGGCAACTGTCGGACTTCGGGTTACGGAAGAGGAAGAGATTGTAGGTTTGGATTCTTGTGAGCATGGTCTTACCTCTGTTTACGCGGGCTTCAGTATTATGGATATTTCAAATACCATGACGATGGAGATTAATGAAAATACAAGTCTTGGCGCTGCGGACTATGAGACTGCTTCTGAGGCTCAGAAAGAAGCTGCGGTAAAGGTATTGGAGGCTCCCTCGGTTGTTGCTACAGGTATGTATAAGGTAGTTGTTATTGCAAAGCTTGCCAGATATGAGCAGTTAAAGAAAGCCATGAACGACTTGGGGGTAACCGGAATGACGGTAACTCAGGTAATGGGCTGTGGTATTCAGAAGGGGGCAGGCGAGANGTATCGNGGTGTTGAATTAGATGCAACCCTGCTGCCTAAGGNTAAGGTTGAAGTTGTNGTCAGCAAAATTCCTGTGGAAGCGGTTATTGAAGCAGCGAAGAAAGCGCTTTACACCGGTCACATTGGTGATGGTAAGATTTTTGTATATAATGTGGATAAGGTTATTAAGGTCCGTACCGGCGAAGAGGACTTTGATGCCCTGCAGGATGTAGAATAATCGTTTTGTGACATGCGTTTATNTAATCCCTTANTTTGATATATAGGTTGTTCTGTATGCTGCGATTCGCACAGAAACAGTGCCCNGGNTGTTTCCACCATTCNGGGCTTTTCCTGTNTTTGGGAGGATTGTTAATCATAATATCTAAATATCAATTAATTATAGGTATGTAAATTGATAAAAGCAAAAAGAAATTAATAATATCAATAATACAATACAAGAGCAAATGATAACTAAATTACAAGTTGGGTGCTTACGGAAACGCTTGTCGTCCGTCGAAGTATTTTCAGACAAGCGCTGTAAAGTTCTTTCCGGATTCATTATATCCTCATAAGAAACATGTAATATGTTTGTGATTTGTGTAAGATATGTTAAATCGGGACAATTATGCCCCTGTTCCCATTTACATAAGGTAGAAGGAACAATGCCCAATTTTTCCGCCATCTCTTTTTGGCTAATGTTTTCCCTTTTACGCAATTCAGCTAAAAGCCTTCCTAATTGTTCTTTATTCATTTTTTTCCCCTATTGATACTAATGATATGTAATATTATACTATTTCCAAAACGGAAATGCAATTGACAATATGGAAATTTCTTAAAAAAGCTCGAATTTCCATATTGTCAATTGCGTTTTTGGCATATATTTGTTACGTTAAAATTGTTAAGTACGCGTGTTTAACAATAAAAATAGATAAAGGAGGTAGAAGAAATGAATCAAATTAAAAGGATAGTAATGTTTGGTTTGTTAATCAGTAGCCTGTGTGTGGGTGGAATAAGCGCTTTTGCTGCCGGTTGTAATCATCCGTCATTAAAAGCAATGGGGGGAAGTAATGTTAACAGNTGGAATTCAACCCATACATANCAAGGAAAAGTATGTAGTGTGTATAATTGGGTGGAAAGAATTGANTATCNGTNTACATCATGTGGAACCATGGTAACTTCTGTAGATATTCAACACGAAAATCATTCACTTTGCGGCGTAAACAAATAATTGTTGCAATGTTATAATATTATAGCATAAAAAAGTAAAAGGGGAAATTAACTCGGGTTATTTCTCGAGAAGGAAATGCCCGAGTTATGATTAATGATATGAAAAAATTTACTGCATTTATTTTATTCAGTTNTNCTTGCCTGNTTACAAGCTNTAATNANANANGTGACANTATAGTGGCTAACAATTTAACAGATGAAAAGGCGAAACCGGACTGGGAACAGGGGCATAATTGTCCCGATTTAACATATCTTAC
>WFLY01000028.1:3629-41353 GCA_009177215.1 Bacillota bacterium | reverse complement strand
AGCTTGAAAATAAAAAGGTTTACCGCATTACATTTAACGAGATTACCAAAAATGCGGTGAAGGAGTCGCTGAAAAACCCCAGAGAAATCAATATGAATCTGGTGGATGCCCAACAGGCGAGAAGAGTGCTTGACCGTATGGTGGGTTACCGTATTTCACCTCTTCTGTGGGCGAAGATTAAGAGAGGGCTAAGTGCGGGGCGGGTGCAATCCGTGNCTTNAAGGATCATATNTGACANNGNAGNGGAAATCAATNCCTTTANTCCCNAGGAATACTGGTCTTTGNATGTTAATNTGAAAATAAAGGGTGAGAAGAAGCCCATTAAGGCAAAGTATTACGGCACTACATCGGAGAAAAAGACTCTTACCTGCAAGGCTGAGGTAAATACAGTGCTTGCGGCTATTGAGGGAGCAAGCTATCAGGTCGTGGATGTGAAAAAGGGGGAGCGTGTAAAGAAAGCGCCGTTACCCTTTACCACTTCAACCCTTCAGCAGGAGGCGAGCAAGGTGCTGAATTTCTCTACCCAGAAGACTATGCGTTTAGCGCAGCAGCTCTACGAGGGTGTGGACATTAAGGGGGAGGGAACGGTAGGTCTGATTACTTATCTGCGTACCGATTCCACCAGAGTGTCCGAGGAAGCGCAGAGAATGGCGAGGGAATTTATTACCTCCCGTTATGGGGAGGAGTACACGGCTTCTGTCAGCGGTAACAAGAGTAATAATCAGAAGATTCAGGATGCTCATGAGGCAATTCGACCTACTGATTTGAGTCGCTTGCCTGCAGCGCTTAAGGAGCAGCTCCCAAGAGATTTGTTTCGCCTTTATCAGCTTATTTGGAAGCGTTTTACGGCGAGCTGCATGCAATCGGCAAAATATGAAACTACCTCCGTAAAGATTCAGGCTATGGAGCAGTTGTTTACCATGGCGGCATCCAAGATGATTTTTGACGGATTTATGAGTGTGTATATACAGGAGGAAGAGAAGGAGGAAGAAAATCTTCTCTCTGGTGAGCTTAATGTGGGAAGCGTATTGGAGCATATTTCTTCCGAACCCAAGCAGCACTTTACCCAGCCGCCGGCTCATTATACGGAGGCTTCTCTGGTAAGGGCTTTGGAAGAACTGGGCATTGGACGCCCCAGTACCTACGCGCCTACCATTACTACTATTCTTGCAAGGCATTATATTGTAAAGGAAAATAAAAATCTCTATGTGACGGAGCTTGGGGAAATTGTCAACAATATGATGAAAGAGGCGTTTCCCACTATTGTGGATGTGAATTTTACAGCTAATATGGAAGCGCTGCTTGACGGTGTGGAGGAAGGAACTGTCAGATGGAAAATCATCGTGGAGAATTTTTATCCCGATTTAGATGATGCGGTGAAGAATGCCGAAAAGGATTTGGCAGAGGTGACCATTGCCGATGAGGTGTCCGATGAGAGCTGCGATTTGTGCGGCAGGCAGATGGTAATTAAGTACGGACCTCACGGAAGGTTTCTGGCGTGCCCCGGTTTTCCTGACTGTANGAATACNAAGCCTTATTTTGAAAAGATAGGTATTGCCTGTCCTAAGTGCGGAAAGGATATTGTCCTCAAGAAGACCAGAAAGGGAAGAAAATACTTTGGCTGTATTGATAATCCTGAATGTGATTTTATGGTGTGGCAGAAGCCTTCGGGAGTAAATTGTCCGGAATGTGGTTCTATGTTGCTTGAGAAGGGGAATAAATTAGTTTGTATGAATGAGCAGTGCGGTCATGTTGAAAATAGAAAAGTGGTTGAGAAGGATGATTAAATTGCTGAATTGTCTCATAAATCACATAAAATACAAATAAATTGAAAATTTGTGCATTGTAATCTGATTTTGTTTGTGCTAGAATAAAACTATGTTGAGAATCGGGAGAGCGGGGTTGATAAACTGGCAATGGAGGGAAGCAAATGAGCAGTGTACAACTATTGGACAAGACGAGGAAAATAGGCAAGCTTTTGCACAACAATAATTCCAGCAAGGTGGTGTTTAGCGATATCTGTAAGGTAATGCGAGAGATTTTAAGCTCCAATGTGTTGGTGATTAGCCGTAAGGGTAAAGTGCTGGGCGTTGGCAAGTCGGAAGGGATTGAGCCTATTACGGAGCTGTTGGATGAGAATGTGGGCGGTTTTATTGACACCATGCTTAACGAGCGCTTTTTAGGTGTGTTGTCCACTAAGGAAAACGTGAATCTTGAGACCTTGGGGTTTGAGAGTATTGACACCAAGAGATTTCAGGCGATCATTGCGCCTATAGAGATTGCGGGTGAGCGTCTTGGAACACTGTTCATATATAAATGTGATGAACAATATGATATAGATGATATTATCTTATGCGAATACGGGACCACAGTGGTAGGGCTTGAGATGCTGCGTGCCGTAAATGAGGAAAGCGCTGAGGAAAGCCGTAAGATAGCAGTGGTAAAGTCGGCTATCAGCACATTATCTTTTTCCGAGATGGAGGCTATCACTCATATATTTGATGAACTCAACGGTATGGAGGGAATTTTAGTTGCGAGCAAGATTGCAGACAGGGTAGGGATTACCCGTTCCGTGATTGTCAATGCGCTGCGCAAGTTTGAAAGTGCCGGTGTTATTGAATCACGTTCCTCAGGGATGAAGGGAACCTATATCAAGGTGCTTAATGATGTGGTGTTTGATGAGATTGAGGAATTGAAAAGGCAGAATCGGCGCGGATAGTACCTCATGAGAGGAACATAAATCGTACATATCCCGCAGGAGGCGGAGAAAAGCTGATTTTTTACATCTACATAAGGGAAAAATGGATTTTGTGAAGTGTTAGGTAATTTTGTAAAAGGATGTATTGAATTATCAATAGGTCCTTTTGTTTTTTCACACAACATAATGTATTTTATGGAAAAATATCAAAATGATATTGTGTTTTTGTCGAAAATAATTATAATAGAATAGAGTGGGCAGTTTGCGTACTGTTTTATGCACATATTGAGAAAGGAGTCAGAAATGATTAATACAAATGTCTTTGATTACATAAATGTATTAGACAAGGCAGCAGATGCCAGTTGGCTTAGAAATGAAGTGATAGGCAACAATCTGGCTAATGTTGATACCCCCGGCTATAAGAGGCAGGATGTGTCCTTTGAGGATGAGTTGAGGAAGGCGCTTGGAAGCAATCGCTTTGTGTCTATGGACGACAAGGTGGCAAATGTGAAAACATCTGACTTGAAACCTAGATTGTATACGGATTATGCTAATTTTTCTTATCGCCTTGACGGCAATAACGTGGATGTTCATCACGAAGGTCTAATTCTGGCGAAGAACCAGTTGAAATATCAGGGTTTGATTGCCAGTGTCAACAATGAATTCAGCAACCTACTGGCGGAGATGAAGTAGTAATAGCGTATTGACGGGAGATTTTGACAACAGTGATAGGCGTACAGCGATGAAAAGCGCAGGAAGGAGTTTTTTATGAGTATGTTTTCGGCTTTTAATATTAATGCGTCGGGTATGACCGCTCAGCGGTATCGTATGGATGTAATATCTGAAAATGTGGCAAATGCCAACACGACCCGTACTCAAGACGGCACCCCTTACCGCCGCAAGGCAGTAACCTTTGCCCAAAAGGGCGGGAATCAGACCTCTTTTAGCAGGGTGCTGGGGAATATTTCATCAGGCTATAGCGGACAGGGTGTGAAGGTTGCAAGTGTGTTTGAGGACATGGAGACCGAGATGAATATGGTTTATGATCCCTCTCATCCGGATGCGGATGAGAACGGCTATGTCACCGGTCCTAATGTTAATATCATTATGGAAATGACGAATCTTATTGATGCCAGTCGTGCGTATGAAGCAAATTCCACGGCTTTCAATGCAAGTAAATCTATAGCTTTAAAGGGGCTTGAGCTGAGTCAGCAGTAGTAATTTGGGGAGTATTAAGGAGGAGAGTAATAAATGGATATATCGGCAATTAGTGCGCAGATGGGCTTAGGCAGCTTGAACGGTGTGAGTCAGGTACCTTCTTTAACGGGAACTTTGACGGAAAAAACGGATAAGGCGGAGGGAACGCTTTTTGAATCTTTTTTAAATACAGCGATTGACAATATCAAGACAACTAACAATTACCTGTCGGATTCAGAGGATGAAAAAATTAAATTTGCTCTGGGTGAAACGGAGAATACCCATGATTTGACTATTGCAATGCAAAAGGCATCTACTGCATTACAGTATACTGTGGCTATCAGGGATAAGATTATGGATGCCTACAAGGAATTAATGCAGATGCAGATTTAAGTTTAGGAGAGAATTGTCATGGCTGACAGGTTGAAAGGGTTACTTGCGAAAGTAACAGAGTGGTGGAATAAATTTACCGCCAAGCAGAGGAGTATTATCGTCGGTATTGCGGCAGTAGTTGCCTTTACCTTTGCGATTATTATATACATATTTTCACAGCCGCAGTATACAAAGCTTACTACCTGTGATACTACTGCTCAGGCGGCAGAGGTTATCAATATTTTGGAGAGTGCGGGTATAAAGCACAGGGAGTCCACGGACGGACTGAAAATCGAAGTTGAGACCAGCCAGCTGTCTTCGGCAAATGTGGCACTGGGTGCAGCGGGTTATGTTCCTGACAGTTATTCGCCTGAAGATGCGTTAAAAGGCGGACTTTCTACTACGGCGGCAGATAAGGAGAAGCTTTGGGGCGTTTATCTGGAGAGAAAGCTGGAGAGCGATCTGGCGGCTATGTCAACGGTTAAGAGCGCTAAAGTAAACATACGGATGACGCCGCAGAACGGCACGCTGATGGCACAGAAACAGGATTCTTATGCGACTGTACAGCTGGAACTGGACGGCACATTCACTTCGGCTAATGCAACTGCAGTGGCAAAGGCTGTGCAGACTTTTCTTGGTAATGAGTCTACGGCAAATATCACTATCATGGATTTTGATTCCAATCTCTTGTTTGCGGGTGGTGACGATTACGGAACTTCGGGTGTGGCTCATTCCATGCTGGAGTTGCAAAATCAAGCGGAAACTATGCTTGCCAATCAGGTAACAAGACTGCTTTGGGGTACAAACCAGTATGATTCCATTTCGGTTACAAGCCATCTGACCGTGGATTATGCATCCTATGAGGAGTCCTTGAAGGAATATTATGCCAATGAGGACAGAGAAGAGGGGATGCTTGCTCAGGAGAGCAAGTTTGAGTCTTCCAACGAAAACAGTGGGGCGGCTGTTCCGGGAGCGGAGTCTAATGACGGTACGGTTATGGTGAATCCCGATTACGGTAATTCATCCTCTTCACAGGAGGAATCCCAGAAACATTACCTGCCCAATGAGTCCAGTACTCATAAGATCACACCGGCCGGAAGCATTGATTATAACGCCGCTTCTATTTCTATTGCCATGATACGCTTTCGAGAGCTTCATGAGGAGACCGTAAGAAAACAGGGGCTTTTGGATGGTATTACGTGGGAGGAATACAAGGCTCAAAACAGTGCGGATACGAAGTTGGAGGTAGACCCTGAGTTTTACAGCATGGTGGCAAACGCTACCAGTATCAGTGAAGAGAATATTACAATTATAGCCTATGAAAGTCCTGTGTTTTATGACAAGGAGGGCATGGACATCAGCAGCTCGAATGTGCTCAGTGTAGTGATGCTGGTGGTGATTCTGGCTCTTTTGGCTTTTGTGGTACTGCGCAGCATGCGTGCGCAGAGAGAGGTTGCAGAGGAAGAAGAATTGTCTGTGGAGAACCTGCTGCAATCTACTCCCGAGTCTGAGCTTGAAGATATTGACTTGGAGGCAAAATCGGAGACCCGCAAGCTGATTGAGAAGTTTGTAGATGAAAATCCGGAGGCTGTTGCCGCGCTGTTGCGCAACTGGCTAAATGCGGATTGGGCATAAAGGAAAGGTAAATAGTTATGGCAAGACTAAAAGACGGTGAAATTTCAGGATTGCAAAAGGCAGCTATTTTGTTGATTTCATTAGGACCTGAGCGATCAGCCGGAATATTTAAGCATTTGAAGGAAGAAGAAATAGAGGAGCTGACGTTAGAAATTGCCAATACCAGAAGTGTGACTCCTCAGGTTAAAGAGGAAGTCATCAACGAGTTTTATGAGGTATGTCTGGCGCAGCAGTATATTGCGGAAGGCGGTATTACATATGCGAAGGAGCTGCTTGAGAAGGCTCTGGGAAGCGAGAAGGCATTGGATGTTATCAGCAAACTGACGGCTTCTCTACAGGTTAAGCCCTTTGAATTTGTGCGAAAGACAGAACCCTCCCAACTTATCAACTTTATTCAAGACGAACATCCGCAGACGATTGCGCTTATTTTATCCTATTTGCCGCCGGGGCAGGCATCCCTTATTATATCGGCGCTTCCGCCGGACAGACAGGCAGATGTGGCAAAGCGTATTGCTGTAATGGACAGAACGAGTCCTGATGTTATCAAGGAGGTTGAGAAGGTTTTGGAGTCCAAACTTACAAGTCTTGTCAATCAGGATTACACCATTATCGGTGGTGTGGATGCGGTAGTAGAGATTTTGAATACCGTGGATCGCGGAACAGAGAAGCATATTATGGAAACCTTGGAAATCGAGGAGCCAGAGCTTGCAGACGAGATCCGCAAAAAGATGTTTGTGTTCGAGGATGTGCTGCTGCTTGATGACAGAGCCATCCAACGTGTACTCCGTGACGTGGATAATAATGATTTGGCGGTTGCTCTTAAGGGCTCTAATGAGCAGGTACAGAATGCTATCTTTAACAACCTCTCCAAGCGTCTTGCTGTTATGATTCGTGAGGATATGGAATTTATGGGTCCTGTACGTATGAAAGATGTTGAAGAAGCACAGCAGAAGATTGTTAATATTATCAGAAAGCTGGAGGATGCAGGTGAGATTGTTATTTCCAGAGGTGGAGGTGACGAGATCGTTGTCTAGTAATCTGTTAAAAAAATTTTTTACCAATGTGTGCCATGAAGACAAGCGGATAATTGACACTAATGAGATGGTTGCCAAACGCATAGAATCGGTGGCGATTAAAATGAGACTTCCCGAAAATATGGGATTTGTGGAAGGAATACAGGTTCAGAATGTGGATGTGGATTCGCTTGTTGGAGAGGAAATGCAGGAGGGGCTCTCTGGCAATGTCATTAAAGCGAACGAGGAAACGGAAAAAATACGCGCGGAAGCGAACATGTTAAAAGAAGAAGCGGAACGTGTTTTGGAACAGGCAAATGCCGAGGCACAGAAGATTCTCTTGGATGCGCGGGAAGATGCCGCAAGAGAGAAAAACATAGTTTTCGAGGAAGCAAAGCGGCAGGGTTACGAGGAAGGCATGCAGAGAGTGCAGCAGGAAAGTGACCGTCTAAGGAAAGAGACCGAAGAGGAAAGGAAAAGGCTGGAAACGGAGTACGGGCAGCTGATGAAGGAGCTTGAGCCTCAGTTTATAGATACGATAACGGATATTTATGAGCATGTCTTTCATGTGGAGCTTTCTTCTTATCGGGAGATATTGGTGTATTTGATTTCTACCACCTTGCATAAGATAGAGGGGAGCCACAGCTTTATGCTCCATGTGTCCAAAGAGGATTATCCGTATGTGAGTATGCAGAAAAAACAAATTATGGCGGGCGCAGTCTCTGCCAACAGTTTTGTGGAGGTAGTGGAGGATATAACGCTTTCACAAAATGAGTGCCTGATTGAAACAGACAACGGTGTGTTTGATTGTGGCTTGGGTACGCAGCTGTCAGAACTGAAGCAGAAGCTAAGACTGTTGTCTTATGAGAAATAGGTGATATATTTGCAGAGAGTGGCAATTAATTTTGAAAAATATAGCAAGATAACGGAACAAATGTTTTACCGCAAGCTGGGAAAGGTGGTTAATGTAGTAGGGCTTACTATTGAATCGGTAGGACCGGATGCGAAGCTGGGCGATGTATGTCGAATCCTGCCGGAGACAGAGAAAACGTCTGCGCCCATTCTTGCGGAGGTAGTAGGTTTTAAGGATAAAAAGACCCTGCTGATGCCATATGATGCCACCGACGGTATCGGACTTGGCTGTATTGTGGAAAACACCGCTTATCCGTTGATGGTACAAGTAAGCGATAAGCTTCTTGGTAAAACCTTAAATGGAATGGGGATTCCCATGGATGGGGGATTGATTGAGGGAGTTCGTTATCCGGTGGAGGCAACACCTCCGGATCCCATGAGTCGTGAAATTATTGATGAGGTGCTGTCTTTGGGCGTTAAAGCGGTAGACAGCTTGATTACTGTGGGAAAAGGGCAGCGTATCGGTATTTTTGCCGGCTCCGGTGTGGGGAAGTCTACTCTCATGGGTATGTTTGCCCGCAATACCAAGGCCGATATCAATGTCATCGCTCTTATTGGGGAACGAGGCAGAGAGGTGCGAGAATTTNTAGAGCGTGACCTTGGAGAAGAAGGCATGAGGCGCTCGGTGGTGGTGGTGGCAACCTCCGACAGACCGGCATTGGAGAGAAATAAAGCGGCAAAGACGGCGACGGCAATTGCGGAATATTTCAGAAATCAAGGGAAGGATGTCCTTCTGATGATGGATTCACTGACTCGTTTTTCCATGGCACAGAGAGAGATAGGATTGGCAAGCGGAGAACCCCCTGTAACGAGAGGCTATCCCCCCAGTGTGTATTCGGAAATGCCGAAGCTTTTGGAGAGGGCGGGACGTGCGGCAAAGGGGTCTATTACGGGTCTTTATACGGTTTTGGTAGATGGTGATGATTTTAACGAGCCTATCACCGATACAGCGAGAAGTATTTTAGACGGTCATATTGTGCTCAGTAGAAAGTTGGGGCATAAGAATCATTATCCCGCTATTGATGTTTTGGCGAGTATTTCCAGATGTATGAGCCAGATAACGGATAAGGAGCATAAGCAGGCGGCAGGAAAGCTTAGAAATGTGCTTGCTACCTATAATGAGGCGGAAGATTTGATTAATATTGGCGCTTACAAGAACGGTAGTAATAAGTCCATCGATTATGCTATTTCCAAAATAGATGCAGTAAATGCTTTTCTCTGTCAGGAAATGGATGAGAAGATAAGCTTTGAGGAGAGTATAGAACTTTTGACGGGGCTGTTTCCGGAAAGCTAAAAGTATATGTTGACAATGTGAGGGCAGGATAACAATTCTGATAAGTGCATGAGAGGTATGATTTGCAATGGCGAGATTCAGCTATTCCTTACAGAGTATTTTGGATATAAAGTTAAAGATGGAAACGCAGGCAAAGCAGGCGTTTGCTGCTGCGAAAGGCGAGCTGGATGATGAAGAGGAAAGGCTTGGCAGGCTTTATGAACGAAGAAGCTTTTACGAGAAGAAGGTAAGAGGGCTTTTGGCAGGGAGTCTTGACATCCGGGAAATTGAGACTAATAAAAATGCGATTGCCATAATGGATTCCTATATTATAGAGCAGCAAAAAAGAGTAGCTCTTGCAAAAAAGCGATTGGAGAGGGCAAGAGAAGAGCTTACAGAGGTCATGACGGAGCGCAAAACTCATGAAACACTGCGGGAGCAGGCATTTGAGGAGTTCCTGCAGGAGGAAAATAAAGCTGAAAGCAAGATGATAGACGAGTTAGTCAGTTATACTTATGGTCAGAAACGGCAGGTGAAGGAATAATGGCAAAGGAAAAAAGCCCGGAAGAAGTGGCTACTGCGGCGGAAAAACAAAAATTACAGAACGAGAAGAAACAGCTGAAGAAGCAACAGAAGGATCAGAGAAAAGAAGCCAAAATGCGGGCAAAGGAGATTGCCAAGCAGGAGGATGCCCTGATGGATGAAGGGGAGAGCAACGGTCTTGTGACTTTTGGAGCAACCCTTTTGATTGTGGCGCTTTGGCTTGCGGTCATCTGCGTGATTATAAAGCTTGACGTGGGGGGCTTTGGAAGCTCCGTATTGACTCCTATTTTGAAGGATGTGCCGGTGGTAAATCGAATTTTGCCGGGAGTTTCTCTGACGGAAACGACAAATCCCGAAAACTACGGAGGTTATTCCAGTTTGAAGGATGCCGTAGAGCAGATTAAAAGTTTGGAGCTGCAGCTGGAGCAGGCGCTGAATGCTTCCAAGGCGAAGGATGATGAAATGAATGCTCTGAAGGCGGAGGTTATCAGACTGCAGGAATTTGAGCAGAAGCAGGTAGAATTTCAGCGTATTCGCACGGAATTTTATGAGGAAGTAGTGTATGCGGAAAAAGGACCGGGAGCGGAGGAATATAGAAAATATTACGAATCTATGGACCCTACTACCGCAGAGTATATTTATAAGCAGGTAGTGACACAGCTTGAAGAGAGCAAGGAGATTCAGGATTTTGCGGCTACGTTTTCCCAGATGAAGCCCAAGGAAGCGGCAAAAATCTTTGAGGAGATGACGGATAGCCTGAATGTAGTGGCAAGGACTTTAAAGGTGATGAATGCGGAAAGCAGAGGCTCTATCATGGGAGCCATGGATCCTGCCGTGGCAGCGAAATTAACCAAAATTATGGATCCTGAGTCTTAAACATTAAAGGCGGTATGCCGATATAAAATTGTGTAGGAATCAACCGCTTGGTGTAAGGAACACAGGGCGGCGGATATTACATAAATAGACCAGAGACCTACAGAAATGAATTAAAAAGCAGAGAAAGGAGGAGGAGCATGACAAGTACATCTGTAAAGGATGTGGGTACAGTACTACAGTCGGTGAGGGCAAATGCGGGCGCTACTGTGCGGACTGCTAAAGACGGCGGATTTCAGGCAGTGTTTGGCAGACAGACGAGTCAAAGCAAATCAGGAGGAACTACTGGCACTGCGTCTTCCAAGACGGAGAAAAAGTCACAAAATGCCGCAAAGCCCACGGAAATATCTGCCAACAAGAACGTAGAGAAGGCAGAAAAGTCTATGGAGCCGGAAAAGGAATTAGAAGAAGTGGATGAAGAGGCTGTTAAAAAGGCAATGGAGGTCTTGCAGACAGCTGCGGCGGAGCTGATCACGCAGATTGCGGAAACCTTTGGCTTCAGTGAAGAGGAAATGTCACAGCTTATGGACGCTATGGAACTTCAGCCGCTGGATTTGTTACAGTCTGAAAATCTGAGCCGTTTTCTTTTGGCGGCAGGGGGCGCGGAAGATTCTACGGCGCTTTTGACAAACGAAGAGCTTTATGGGAATTTCCAGACAATTATGAATGCCCAAAATGACATTTTTGCCACAAGTGCCGAGACACTTCAGACAGATGAAGGGCAGCTACGGCAGCTAATCACTGAAATGGCGAGCGGAATGGCAGAAGCTGCATCTGCGGAGGGCTTACAGGAGGCAAAAGAGCAGGCGCCTATTATAGAAATGTCAATATCCGATGAGCCTGTTGTAAAGCAGCAGGAGCAGGATGTTAAGGCGTCCGGTCAGGACATGGCAGAGAATGCTGCACAGGATGCGGAACTCAAGACATTCGGTAACGGTAGGAAGAATGCAGGAGAGAGCGGACATTCCCGTAACAGCGCCGGAAGCCATCATCAGAGCGGCAACATATTGTTGCAGCAGATAAAAGAAGACGACTTTAATATGCAGCCTATGCAGGTAAGTGATAACAGCTTTGCGGGGGATATGGAAACACAGGATATCATGCGCCAGATTATGGATTATATGAAGGTTCAGATAAAGCCTGATATGTCTAGTCTGGAGATGCAACTGCATCCGGCAAGCTTAGGCACCCTGCAGGTACAGGTGGCGAGCAAGGGCGGTGTGCTGACGGCACAGTTCATTACTCAGAACGAGGCTGTTAAAGCGGCGCTTGAAAGTCAGATGGTAAAGCTTCAGGATAGCTTTGCAGAGCAGGGTGTGAAGGTAGAAGCTATCGAGGTCACGGTACAGACGCATCAATTTGAGCAAAATCTCGAACAGGGTAGGGAGAGGAATCAGGAGGCTCCCGAAAGAAGAGGCAGAGGCAGGAGAATCCGTCTTGATTCGTCCGTGGCAGCGGAAGGAATGGAAGAGCTGAATGAAGAAGAGCGGCTTGCGTCACAGATGATGAGTGCAAGCGGCAGTACAGTGGATTATACTGCGTAATAAAAAGTTCAATAGGAAAGGAGTGACAAATATGGTATTAATGGCACCGGTTAAGGACGGTAAAATCGAGGAGACGAGTTCTCAGAATTCTTTGAAAAACACCTCCAAGACCAGCAATGACGGAATGGATAAGGAGGCATTTTTACAGCTGCTGGTAGCACAGATGAGATATCAGGATCCTTTGGAGCCTACCTCCAACACAGAGTATATCTCACAGTATGCGCAATTTTCACAGGTTGAGCAGATGCAGAATATGGCAAAAAGTATGGATTTACAGNGCGNAAGCTCTCTGGNGNNAGAAGNGGTTTATATTAAGANNNCTACTTNANCGGGAGATACNAAGTATGTACAGGGTAAGGTTGACTATGTTGTCTATGAGAACGGTAAGGCGTATCTTTCCATCAATGAAGAGCTTTACTCAATGGACGATTTGGATACGGTTGCAGATAAGGAATATCTGGCAGCATACGATAAGGCTACTGAATTTGTGAAGAAATTAGGTAAGCTTCCCGGCGTCATCGGAATTGATATGAGTGATGCAGAGACTATTGATGAGTTGGAGAAGATTTACAACGAGATGAACGAGTATGAGAAGAGCTTCTTGGCAAAGGATGTTGTGAAGACTCTCAACCAGTATATCGAAAAGCTTAAGGAAGTCAGATTGGCAGCAGGTGAAGATGACACCACACAGGGAACCGATGATAATGACGATAAGACTGAGGGCGTAGAAGGTTCCGGCACAGATGAGGCATAAGCTGTAGAGCAGCGGGAGTAGGAGCGTGAGGAATATGGATATTCAAAACAAGAGCTTCCTTTCCATAGAGCAGCTGACAGACCGTTATTTAAACAATGGCAGAGTCGCAAGTGAAGACAGGACGGGGCAGGAGATTTCCTTTCAGGAAATTTTGCGGCAGAAAAGTTTTCAGAAGACGACGCAGGCTGAAGGCTTGAAATTTTCCAAGCATGCGGCAGGGCGGTTGGCAGACCGCAATATTGAGTTGAGTGAAAGTCAGCTGGAGCGTTTGAGTGACGGAGCAAGGAAAGCGGAACGGAAAGGAATCAAGGATTCATTGGTTATTGTGGACGAATTGGCATTTATCGTAAGCGTACCCAATAAAACAGTGATAACCGCAATGGACAGCACGCAGGCAGACGAAAATGTATTCACAAATATCAACGGAGCAGTCATTATGTAGACCGGACCTTTATGGAGGTTTACGTTTCCCGAATGACAGAGGGAAGCGATGTTTGCTTCGTTAGCACAGGAGGAACAAGTACTATGATGAGATCATTGTATTCTGGTGTTGCAGGACTTAAGANGNNNCNGNCAAAGATGGATGTTATNGGTAANAATATTGCAAACGTAAACACAANGGCTTATAAGGCGAGTNCCATTACTTTCAGCGAGCTGATGAGCCAGACTACCCAGAGGGCAAGCGGACCGAATTCGTTAACCGGTACCGGAGGTACGAATGCAAGACAGATTGGTCTTGGTGTAAAGAGCGGTGCGATCAACATTAATATTTCGGGACAGGGCGCCAGCCAGTCAACGGGTAATCCCTTTGATGTTATGATTTCAGGAGGCAATTTCTTCATTGTCAATAACGGAACCGAGAATTTCTTTACAAGAGACGGTTCTTTTTACGTTGACGGCGCAGGTAATCTTGCCATGACAAGTACCGGCTACAATGTTATGGGCTGGGGTGTGGATGATGAAACCGGCAATATTAAGCAGGATACGGTAGCTGCGCTGCGTATTATGAGCAGCCAGAATATGACTTATCCGCCTGAAGCGACTACAAAGGCTTATGCTTCCGGTATTTTGGATAAGAACGATAAGGATGTGGCAAGCTCTAACGGTAAGACAATCAATTTGAATTTCTTTGATGCGTTGGGATATAGCTACACTGCGAGATTTACCTTTAAGCAGTCTGCCGTTAAAAACGAATATAGTCTTGAGCTTACTAAGATTCTGGATTCTGTAGGCAATGAAGTTGAGCTTCCTACAGATGAGGCAAGCAGAGTATTCGGTACTCCGAGAACACAGGATAAGGAGATTAAGGTAAGCTTTGATAAGCAAGGCTATGCGTGGGATACCACTAACAAGACATTGACATCACCTGACGGCGCTACGGTGTATGCGGATTTAAATGCCATGTTCAATAACGGAAATCTCAGACCTATGACAGAGGAGATTACCGTGAACGGGGAGACTATGACGGTACAGGAGTGTCTGGATAATATTGCCAAGGCATATGGCTATGAGGGGTCTACAGATGAATTTATGAACCTGTATGTAAACAGCACCGTAAATGCAGGAACGAAGGTTACGATGGAACAGCTGCTTACCAATGCGGTATTAAATCAGACAAATGACAGCTTTTTAAGTTATATGTTCCCTCCTACTGAGGAGGATGCAACCTTTACTGCGGATGGCAGAAATTATATAGGTTCAAGCATTACCTTTAATCCGGATAACGGTAAATTTGCGGGCTTAGGAGGTATCGCTACCCAGAGTACAGTGACTCTTTCTCTGAGCAATCTGGGCGGTAACTTTGCGGATATTGAGGTAGATTTTTCGGAGTGTTCCATGGTAAACAACAAGGGAACTTCTACCATTAGCGCTACCAGTGGTGACTTTGACGGTGTAGGTACAGGACGGCGGACAGGAGATATGATCGGTGTATCGATTCAAAGTAATGGTATGATTTACGCCAGCTACGACAGCGGTATGACAAAGCTTTTGGGTCAGATTGCCACCGCAGAATTTCCAAATGCCTCCGGTCTTGAGAAAAACGGTGACAATTTGTATTCGGCGACTCTGAACTCCGGTGAGTTTAACGGTACCGGCGTGGATGTTACGGCAAACGGTAACTATATGTCTACCGGACAATTGGAAATGAGTAATGTGGATTTGTCATCAGAGTTTACGGAAATGATTACCACCCAGAGGGGTTTTCAGGCAAATAGCCGTATCATCACGGTTTCGGATACTCTTTTGGAGGAGTTGACAAATCTGAAGCGATGATTAATAATATGTAATATGTTTTACCATAAGGGACGGAGAAAGTTTTCCGTCCCTTATATCGGTACTTAAGAGGCGTTAAGGTTATAACAAATTTTTGAGAGGGGATTTTTATAGGGAAAACGCCGTATTGGCCAATAACATATACAACTGGAAAAAAATAATTATAAAAGAAAGTAGACAAGAGATAAAAAATCTTGTAGAATTGTAGAGAAAGGATATTTTTGCAGAATAATTCTAAAAATTGCAGAATGTTAGGTGAGTTTTGTGGATATAGCGTCATTATTAGGTATTATTCTTGGTTTGGCAATGTTAATATACGGTATCATTGATAATGCGGGGGTGACAGGCTTTGGGCGTTATTTGGATGTGGCATCCGCTATTATTACCTTTGGCGGTTCTTTTGCGTCGACCTTAACATCCGTTAATTTACAGGACTACATAGCAGGTTTGAAGAGCTTTACACTGATTTTTAAGGTACCGACACTTAACACCAGAGAAATGATTAACAAAATAATAGATTTATCAAACATTGCCAGAAAGGAAGGCTTGCTTTCGTTGGAGGAAGCTGCAGCCGATTTGGATGAACCCTTTTTGAAAAAGGGTATTTTGTTGGTGGTGGATGGTACGGATCCTGATTTGATGCGTGCCATTATGGAGACTGAGCTTATCAGTGTGGAGAGACGTCATANGACACTGANTGGTTTTTGGGATACCTTGGGTTCCATGGGTCCTGCATGGGGGATGATTGGTACACTGGTANGTCTGGTNAATATGCTTTATAACATGCAAGACGCAAACGCCATAGNTCCTTCTATGGCAGTAGCACTGATTACAACACTGTACGGTTNGCTTTTGGCNAACTGGATTTGTATTCCGGTATCGAATAAATTGAAGGCAGATAATGCTGTGGAGATGATGCAGAAGGAAGTTATGATAGAAGGTCTGCTGTCCATTCAGGCAGGTGAGAATCCCCGAGTTATAGAGGAGAAGCTGAAATCCTTCCTGGCACCTAAAGACAGAGTAGATAATACAGATGAAGCAGCGGGAGGTGAAGAGTAGTGGCGAGGAAAAATGAAGATACGCCATCGCCGGGATCGCCCGCGTGGATGTCAACCTTCAGCGACTTGATGAATCTGCTTTTGTGTTTCTTCGTACTCCTGTTTTCCATGTCCTCCATTGAAGAGGATAAGCTTGCCGCGTTGGTGTCGGCAATGAATAATACCTTCAGCATCTTTGATTCCGGAGCGACGGCAATTGGAGACGGTATTCTTATCAGTAATGGTGTCAGTCAGCTAAATGAGTTGGATGAATATATTAATAGTACGGGGAAGACTGCTGATAGTCAGGTAGATGGAGATAAGCTTGATGAATTTGAAAGGACGCCTGAAAATCTGGAGAATATGCAGGAGATTATAGAAGAGCAGAGGCTTCAGGACAATGAACAGCTGTCAGAGATGATTGAAGAGGCAATAAATGAAAATCAGATGGCGGATCAAATAGAGCTTAGTTTTACCTCCCAATATGTACAGCTTTCTATGAAGGGGGCACTTCTGTTTGATTCAGGAAGCGCACAGTTGAAAAAAGAGGCTGAACAGATTTTGGATAAGGCTTCGGTGATATTGGAGCGCTATGCCAGCGGCACTATTGAGATAGAGGGGCATACGGACAATGTTCCGATTAGCAGCGCACAATATGCCAGTAATGAAGAATTAAGCAGCGCCAGAGCATTGAGTGTTTTTTATTATTTGTGCGATAACAGCGCACTGGAACCGGCAAATTTAAGGCATGCGGGTATGGGGGAGAGAGTTCCTATTGCGGATAATGCTACACCGGAGGGAAGAAGTAAAAACAGAAGAGTAGAAATCAGAATCTACAATCCTTCATAAGGGGAAGAACCAAAGCGGATATGTAATAGCGGGATGCTATGGGAAGAAGGGAGCAAGGTTGAAAAAATTCAACCTCTTTGATTTGAGTGTCTGATAATGAGGACAGATGGGAGTAAACATGAAAAGAAATTTATTGACCGTGCTAATACTTGCACTTTTGATTGTGAATATTGTACTGACAAGTGTTATGATGTTCAGTGTTATGGGAACAAATAAGATGACTGCCCAGCTGGTAGGTAATATTGCTACCGTGCTTGATTTAGAGCTAAAGCAGCCGGGAGAACAGGAAGCACCGGAAGTGGTGTCTATGGCAGATACGAAGGTGTATAATTTGACAGGCTCTATGACAATTCCTTTGACGGACGAGGGAGAAGAACACAGTTATATTGTGTTTAATGTGGCGATTTCCATGAATGAGAAGCATGCTGATTATAAGAAGTATGGTGAAAGCATTGGCGATAGGGAGAGCCTGATTAAGGATGCTATCACCTTGGTGGTAACAGAGCATACAGAGAGTGAGTGCCGTAATAACCTCGATGGACTTAAGACAGAAATTTTGGAGGCAATACAGCAGCTGTTTGACTCCAAATTTATCTATAATGTGGCAATTAGTGACGTGAAGTTTGGAAGCACTAAATAGAACACTGCCACAGAGCCGCATACAATATGTAGCGGGCTGGCAGAAAAAGGCGTGATAATTGCCTGAAAGAGGAAGGGCACAGGAGGTGAGAATTTGTGGGAGAGGTTCTTTCACAGAGTGAGATAGACAATCTGCTTGCGGCATTGTCCACCGGAGAACTGGATGCAGATCAGATGCAGGGCGAAGAAAAGAAGCAGGTTAGAAACTACGATTTCAGCCGCCCTACAAAGTTCTCTAAGGAACATTTAAGAACATTGGAAATTATGTTTGAGCATTATGGCAGATTGATACAGACCAATCTTCCTGTTTATTTGAGGAAGAATGTACAGGTTACGGTTGCGAGTTCCGAAACCGTGGCATTCAGTGAATTTACAAATGCGTTATCCAATCCCGTTGTCTTGGGAATAGTTAATTTTGCTCCCTTAAACGGTACGATTATTATAGATTTGGCAACTAATCTTGCCTATGCGACGTTGGATCGCATGCTGGGAGGCAGTGCTATTCCTCTTGCGAAAACCCGTGATTTTTCCTACATAGAGCTGACCATTATTCAAAAGATAATGATTATGATGACACAGCTTTTGCGGGATCCGTGGAAAAACGTAATAGACATTACACCGGTTCTTGACAGAATTGAGACCAATTCACAGTTTGCTCAGGTAATCGCACCCGGTGATATGATTGCGATTGTCACCTTGAATTTGAAGGTGGGTGATGTAGAGGGGTATATAAATGTCTGTCTTCCATTCTTTACTTTGGAAGATGTTATGGATAAGCTTAACACGAAATATTGGTTCTCTACAATGCAGAAAGAGAATGATGAAAATTATGAGAACTATATTGAAGCAATGATCCGTAAAGTGGATATTCCCGTCAAGGCAGTACTGGGAACCAGTACTATTTCAGTCGCAGATTTTCTTAATCTGCAGGTAGGGGATTGTATCCGATTAGATACTAAGGTGGAAAATGACATGAATATTTATGTAGGCAATATTAGAAAGTTTACCGCTTTGCCCGGCGCCAATAAAGACTCTTATGCTGTCCGGATTACATCGGTACTAAGAGAGGAGGAGTAGATTTATGGATGGAATGCTGTCTCAGGATGAGATTAATGCATTGCTGAATGGTATGGACTTGTCGGGTGAGGAGGACGAACAAGAGACCGCAACGGTTTCAGAGGCGGATCCGGAGAATGGTAACCAAAAAGGTTCTGCGGCGAAAGAAGAAGAGCTTCTTTCGGATATGGAGAAGGATGCTATCGGAGAGGTCGCTAATATCAGTATGGGATCCTCAGCGACAACACTATATTCATTGGTAAATAGAAAGGTTAATATTACAACGCCGGCTGTAGCGCTTGCCCGGTGGGATACTCTTTTGGAGGAGTATGAAAGACCTTGTGTTTTCATTCAGATAAAATATACACAGGGTCTGGACGGTACCAACATTTTGATTCTGAAGGAACAAGACGTAAAGATTATTACGGACTTGATGATGGGCGGTGACGGTACCAATACGGATGGGGAATTGGGAGAGCTGCATTTGAGCGCAATATCAGAGGCGATGAATCAGATGATGGGTTCCGCGGCGACTTCCCTTTCAACAATGCTTAAGATGATGATAGATATCAGCCCGCCAGATGCCTCATTACTTGATTTGGCACAATATAAGTCGGGCGAGGAAATATCTCCGTTTTTGGGAGGAACCTTTGTAAAGATTTCTTTTCGTATGCAGATTGATGATTTAGTGGACAGCACAATTATGCAGCTGTATCCCATCGAGTTTGCCAAAAAATTGGTTGATACCTTTATTAGCACTCAGACAGGCGGAGCACCGGAATCAGCGCCGACACCTGCACCCAGTTCAGCACCGTCGCCGGCACCTGCGCCCGGTTCAACGTCGGCACCGCAGGATATGTCAATGAATCAGGCGGGAATGGGGCAGGCGGATATGAACCAGATGGGAATGAACCCTATGATGAATCAAATGGGAATGAACCCTATGATGAATCAGATGGGAATGAATCCGATGATGAATCAAATGGGAATGAATCCGATGATGAATCAAATGGGAATGAACCCTATGATGAACCAAATGGGGATGAACCAGATGATGACTCCGATGGGAATGGACCAGATGAATATGCAGAATATAAATGTTCAGCCTGCGCAATTCCAAAACTTTGCAGCAGATATCAATGGTATTCCCGGTCAGGAAAACATAGGATTGATTATAGATGTTCCTTTGGAAGTAACAGTAGAGCTTGGACGGACTACCAAATCCATTTCTGAAATCCTTAACTTTGCACCCGGTACGATTATTGAATTGGATCGTATCGCAGGTGAGCCAATAGATGTTCTTGTAAATGGAAAATTTGTTGCAAAAGGCGAGGTGGTGGTCATTGAAGAGAGCTATGNTATCAGAGTAACAGAAATTATTAATAATAAANTGNAATAATAAATAAAAAAAGGTAAATGNCTAAAATGACAAGATNGAGGATTAAAATATGGCAAAAAATATTTTGATTTGTGATGATGCAGCGTTTATGAGAATGATGATTAAGGACATTTTAACCAAGAATGGTTATAATGTTGCAGGCGAGGCTGAAAACGGTCAGAAAGCTGTTGAAAAGTATAAGGAAGTAAGTCCTGATTTGGTGCTTATGGACATTACCATGCCTGAGATGGATGGTATTCAGGCTTTGAAGGAGATTAAGAAACTTGATGGCAGTGCGCTTGTAATTATGTGTTCTGCAATGGGTCAGCAGGCTATGGTAATTGAATCCATTCAGGCAGGAGCCAAAGATTTTATTGTAAAGCCCTTTCAGGCGGAACGTGTTATTGAGGCTGTAAAGAAGGTTGTGGGATAATGGCGGTACTGTTGACCAGCAGGAGCAATAGCTACGCACAGTTTATCACTGTGCTGGTAGTGTTTGTGGCAGTGCTTGGAGTGACAGCGTGGACCACCCGTTGGATTGCCAATTATCAGAAGAGGCAGACAATAAACTGCAATATTCAGCTAATTGAGGCAGCACGCTTAAACAATAATAAGTACATTCAAATTGTTCGGGTGGGTGAGACTTACATGGCGTTAGCTGTCTGCAAGGATACGGTGACAATGCTGGGGGAAATACCCGCTGAGCAATTAAAAGAACCTCCCGAGTATAAGGGAGGACAGTTTAAGGAGCTGTTTGAAAATGCTGTCAAGGTACATAAAAGTCAGAACACACCAAAGGAATAGATGATATACATGACAAAAAAGTTATTTACTGGAAAACAGATAATAGTGATAATATGCCTGCTGGTTACGGTAGGCATATTGTGTATTTTTAAATCGATTTCCGTACATGCTACGGAGAGTCATTTGACGGGGGAAACGGATGTGTCTACGGTGGTTAATCCTCCCGGAACGGCACAGACACCGGAGGACTTGATGGAGCCGAATACGGAGAACATTCTGACACTCACTTATGGTGACGGCAACGGGCAGTTAAACGGAATGCTCAGGATATTGATTACCTTGACATTAATTGCCTTGGCTCCTACACTCATCATAATGATGACATCCTTTACCCGTATTATTATTGTGCTGCATTTTACCCGTTCGGCACTGGGAACGCAAACGGCGCCGCCTAACCAGATATTAATAGGGCTTGCACTGATATTGACATTTTTTATCATGGAGCCTACGATCAGCCGCATTCATGAGGAGGCGATTGTTCCCTTTGAGGAGGGGGCGATTGAGCAGGAGGAAGCGCTTGAGAAGGGAATGGAGCCTCTGCGGGAGTTTATGTATCCCCAGACTCAGCTAAAGGATGTGGAATTGTTTATGAACATAGCCGGTCAGGAGTGGGACGGTGATATTAAAAGTATTCCTAATTCCGTACTGGTTCCCAGNTTTATGATAAGCGNGCNGAGAATGGCGTTCTGGATAGGCTTTTTAATATATATACCCTTTATTGTGGNGGANATGGTAGTGGCATCCACCCTGATGAGTATGGGTATGATGATGCTGCCGCCTACAACAATATCCATGCCTTTTAAGATATTGCTGTTTGTAATTGCGGATGGCTGGAGCTTGATAATTGGGAATCTTGTAGAGACCTTTTACTGACGACTGGGGAGGGAGGACGGACTAAATGACAGTTGATTCTGTTGTAGATATTGCCAATAATGCGTTATATTTAATAATTAAAGTGTCTCTGCCCATACTATTGATTTCATTGATTATCGGTTTGATTATCAGCATTTTTCAGACGGTTACTTCAATTCAGGAGCAGACACTGACTTTTGTTCCGAAGATTGTAGGGGTATTTTTGGGTCTGATGCTGTTAGGAGGCTGGATGATTCAGAATATGGTGGAGTTTACCACGGAGCTTTGGTCCAGCTTTAGTATGTATATACACAGGTAGCAGGAGCGGTCCGCATGNTAAATTTTTCTTTTTCTANTTNNGATTTAGAATATTTTTTGCTGATTTTAACCAGAGTATCCTGTTTTGTATATATAGCTCCATTTTTTGGCATGACTAACACACCGTCAAGAATCAAAATCGGNATTANCTTTTTTACGTCAATGCTTTTATATCAGGTATTAACTCCTGCCCCTGCCGTTATTTATGATACGGTTATGGAGTATGCATTGATTATAATGAAAGAGGCAATAACGGGCTTGTTAGTGGGCTTTGGAGCAAATATTTGTATGTCCATCGTAAATTTCGCGGGTTCTATAGCAGATATGGAGACAGGGTTGTCCATGGTGACTATATTGGATCCTGCCACTAAAGAGAACACCAGCATTACAGGCGGGTTTTACCAGTATGTGGTAATGCTTATGATGGTTGCCACAGGCATGTATCGTTACCTGCTGGGGGCATTGGCAGATACCTTTACATTGATTCCGATAAACGGAGCAGTGTTTCACACGGATTCCCTGCTTAATACCATTATAACCTTTCTGAGTGATTATGTTATTATAGGTTTCCGTATTGTTTTACCGATTTTCTGTGTGATGCTTCTTTTGAGCGCCATATTAGGCGTGCTTGCAAAGGTGTCACCGCAGATGAACATGTTTGCGGTTGGTATGCAGTTAAAGATTGTGGTAGGCTTAGCAATATTGTTTTTGGTAACGGGTATGCTGCCCGGCGCAGCCGATTTTGTGTTTCAAGAAATGAAAAANNTGATTGTTTCCTNTGTGGGGGGTCTGATNTGATTGATACTTGAGTATAATCTNCANTTNTTTGCCANGNAAGGGCAGGGNGGAGAGAANACGNAGCNGNCAACAGAAAAAAAGCTGCAAGATGCCAGAAAAGAGGGTCAGGTTGCAAAGAGCCGTGAGATAGCAAACGGATTGGGGCTATTGGCATTATTTCTGGTATTAAAGTTTGGTGTAGGCAATATGGGAAAGCAGCTTTTGTCTCTGTTTGGGAATGTGTACAATCGGATTCCCGAGACGGTGACCTTTTGGCATGGATTTATGCCAACCAATGACACCAGAATTATTTTTCAGGACATGGTGCTTGAAATTGTTGTTATTATTGCCCNTATATTGTTGGTAGGNTTTGTGATAGCATTNGTGAGCGATGTGGCGNAGGTCGGGTGGANGCCTACGAGTAAGCCTATGCAGCCGAAATTCAGTAAGATAAATCCAATCTCAGGTTTTAAAAAGATATTTTCTGTGAATGCGGTGGTGGAGTTGATTAAATCTATCGCTAAAATCGGATTGATTATATTTATATGTTATAGTTATTTGAAGGACAAATGGGAGCTTTTGTTTGTGCTCTATGATATGCCACTGCTTCAGGCTTTACAGCTTGCGGCAGAAACAGTAACGGATTTGGGGATTAGAATTGCGATTATCTACATGATTATTGCTCTTGCCGACTATATTTATCAAAGGGTAAAGTTCAGTAATGATATGAAGATGACAAAGCAAGAAATTAAGGAAGAGTACAAGCAGCAAGAGGGAGACCCTCAGATAAAAGGGAAAATCCGCCAAAGAATGCGCGAGGTCTCACAGCGCCGAATGATGCAGGAACTGCCAAAGGCAGATGTGGTTATCACTAACCCTACCCATTATGCGGTTGCAATCAAATATGATCCCGAGGAGGCGGATGCCCCGATTGTGATTGCAAAGGGCGAGGATTATCTTGCCGCCCGTATTAAAGAGATTGCAAAAGAAAATAAGATTGAGATAGTAGAAAATAAGCCGCTGGCACGTATGCTTTATGCCAATGTGGATGTAGGGCAGGCAGTACCGCCGGAGCTGTATCAGGCGGTGGCAGAGGTGTTGGCGTTTGTATATCACCTGCAGGGAAAGATTTGAGGAAAGAAATGTGAAGCAGATGTTTTTCCTAAGAGGTATTAAAAGTAAGAGAATAATTAGAAAGGGAGGTACGGAAAATGAATAGTAAGCTGGCGAAGACAGATGCCATTGTGGCTATCTATATCCTTGTAGCTTTTATCATGATGATAGTGCCTCTTCCCGCCGTAGTTTTGGATGTATTCATGGCATTTAACATTGCCATTTCCTTTACGATTCTGTTTGTGTGTATGTTTTCCAAGGAAGTGCTGGATTTATCCTACTTCCCTACAATCCTGCTGTTTACCACGATTTTCAGAATTGCCATGAACGTGTCCTCCACCAGACTTATCCTGACTACCGGTACTTCCGGCAATGTGGTTCGTACCTTTGGACAATTTGTAGGCGGCGGAGATATGATTGTCGGTGCAATTATTTTCATTATCCTGATATTGATTCAGTTTTTAGTTATCAATAAAGGTTCTGAGCGTGTGGCAGAGGTAACGGCGAGATTTACCTTGGACGCTATGCCCGGTAAGCAGATGGCTATCGATGCCGATTTGAATACGGGTGCCATTGATGACAAAGAGGCAAAGGCAAGGCGTGACAAGATTCAGCTGGAGTCCAGTTTCTTCGGTTCCATGGATGGTGCCGTAAAGTATGTAAAGGGAGATGCCATTGCAGGTCTTTTGTTGACTGTTATCAATCTGGTGGGCGGTATCGCGATAGGTTCCAGCGGAGGCATGGAAATATCGGCGGCATTGAACAATTACGGCTTGCTTACCATCGGTGACGGACTGGTAAGCCAGATTCCTTCGCTGTTAATTTCACTGTCAACAGGTATTTTGGTTACTAAGGGCGGCAAGGAAGCGGAATTTGGCCCGACGATCGTAAAGCAGCTTTTTGGTGTGCCAAAGGTAATGTATATTGTTGGTGCGACTCTTGCATTTTTAGGCATTGTCACTGAACTGAACACCATTTTGTTTGTAGGAATGGGAATGATTTTTGTAGTCGGAGGAAGGATGATTGCCGGCAATCTGGAGACGGCGAGCATCGAGCAGGAGGTTGACAGCGAGGAGGCAGCGGCAGAGGAGATACGTCAGCCGGAGAATGTGAATAGTCTTCTGCAAGTGGATCCCATTGAGATGGAATTCGGTTATGGTATTATTCCGCTTGCCGATGTAAATCAAGGTGGAGATTTGTTGGATCGTGTCGTTATGATACGAAGGCAAATTGCGTTGGAACTTGGTACAGTGGTTCCTATTATCCGACTGCGTGACAATATTCAGTTGAACCCTAACCAATATATTATCAAGATCAAAGGAATTCAGGTGAGCGAGGGAGAAATCCTCTTCGATCACTATATGGCTATGAATCCCGGCTACGTGGAGGAGGAGATTACGGGTATTCCTACCTTTGAGCCATCCTTCCATCTGCCTGCCCTTTGGATTACCGAGGGGCAGAGAGAGCGGGCGGAGAGTTTGGGATATACGGTAGTAGACCCGCCGTCTATTATAGCTACTCATTTAACTGAGATTATCAGGCAGCATATTGCCGAGCTTTTGACTCGTCAGGATGTACAGAATTTGGTAAACAATCTAAAGGAAAACAATCCTTCTTTGGTGGAGGAACTGGTACCTAAGCTGCTGGGGCTTGGTGAGATACAGAAGGTATTGCAGAATTTGCTTAGTGAGGGTATTTCCATAAGGGATTTATTGACGATTATGGAGACCTTGGCAGATTATGCTCCAACTACACGAGATACGGATATTTTAACGGAATATGTACGCCAGAGCTTAAAACGCGCCATTTCTACCAAATATTTTCCTTCTCATGAGACAACCAGTGTGGTGACTCTTGATCCCAAGGTGGAGCAAGAGATTATGGGCAGCGTGAAACAGACAGAGACAGGTGCATTTTTAAATCTTGACCCTTCCAGATCCAGAGCGATTATAGATTCTGTGGGTAATGAGGTTAAAAAGCTGGAGAATCTGGGGAGGAGTCCCATTATCATTACATCGCCTATTGTGCGTGTGTATTTTAAAAGATTAACAGAGGATTATTATAAGGATTTGGTTGTGGTGTCCTACAACGAAGTGGAATCTAATGTGGAATTACAGTCAGTAGGGATGGTGACGGCATAATGATTATTAAGAAATTTCTCGGTAAAACAGAAGAAGAGGCGGTTGAAGCGGCAAAGAAGGAGTTAGGCAATGGTCTTGTTATAATGAATGTTAAGAGCATAAAACCTAAGGGGCTGTTTTCAGCATTTCGCTCCAAGATCACGGAAGTGACTGCGGCTCTGGAGGAGGAAAAGGAAGTTCCGAATTCTATGCGCAGAGAGGAAGCTTTTAAATCCCAGCATTCCACTGTTCAAGAGGACACCCGGAGGTTCTTTTTCAATAACACAGAGAATATTGAGAAGAAGCTGGACAGCTTACAGACTTTTTTGGAGAATCAGTTAAAAGCTACAGAGAACTATAAGCAAAGTGCTAGAGAAAATGATGAGAAGGCAGAAGGAGACACGGATGAGGCGGCAGACAGCAGGTCTGCAAATTGGGAAGATGATCCTGAAAAGAGTGAGGAGAGTAGGGAGCAGGATAAATTTATCCGTATGCTTTACAATACCATGCTTGACAACGAGGTTGATGAGAAATACGCTAATCAGATACTTGAGGATATAGTAAAGAGCAAGAAGCCGAACATGCCTTTTGATTATATTTTAGCAAATGTATATCAGAAAATGATATTAAAATTCGGCAAAACACAAGGAATTATACCTGCCAAGAAGGGGCTAAAGGTGGTGGTGTTTATTGGACCTACGGGTGTGGGAAAGACTACAACCATTGCAAAACTGGCAAGTAGATATGCCGTAGACGAAAAGAAAAAGGTGGCGCTGCTTACAGCGGACACTTATAGAATTGCGGCGGCGGAACAGCTGCGCACCTATGCCAATATTTTGGAGGTACCCTTCAGGGTGATTTACACCAAGGAGGAATTGCAGAACGCATTTACCGATTTTAAAGATTACGACTATGTTTTTGTTGATACAGCAGGGCATTCTCATCAGAATGAGAAACAATTGGAGGACATGAACAATTTGTTGTCATGCCTGACAGAGGGAACAGAGGATATAGAGTATCAGTGTTTTTTGGTGCTGAGTGCGGCTACCAAATATCGTGATTTACTGAAAATAGCAAGTAGGTACAGAAAAATAGCTGAGTATCAGCTTATCTTTACTAAGCTGGACGAGACGATTACACTTGGAAATTTGTTTAATGTAAGACTGGCAACGGAAAGCTCCATAGCATATGTAACCTGTGGACAAAATGTGCCGGATGATATTGAGCAGTTTAATCCACAGAAGACAGTCAAGCAGCTGTTAGGGGGAAAACACTAGTTTTTGTGAAAGCAGGAGGAGTGGAAATGGATCAGGCGGAACAGTTGCGGATTATAAAGGCCAATATGCAGTCGAGGCCATTGGCGAGAGTGATCACAGTTACAAGCGGAAAGGGTGGTGTAGGAAAGTCAAATACCACTATTAATCTGGCAATCCAACTTCAGAAGATGGGTAAGAAGGTTATTATTCTGGATGCGGATTTTGGTTTGGCAAATATAGAGATTATGTTTGGATCAGTACCGAAGCATAATCTGTGTGATTTGATTTATCAGGGTAAAAATATCAAGGAAATTATCACAAGAGGACCTATGAACGTAGGATTTATTTCCGGCGGTTCAGGCATAGCAGGTATGTCCAATTTGAGTAAGGATAATTTAACTTATATTATTCAGAATTTGGTGGAGTTGGATGCCATTGCTGATATTGTGATGGTGGATACGGGGGCGGGAATTGCCGATGCCGTGCTGGAATTTTTGGTGGCGAGCGGGGAAATCCTTTTGGTGACAACACCGGAACCCACTTCCATTACGGATTCCTATTCACTGTGAAAGGCTTTGGACAGACATCCCAGTTATCGAGGGGATATTACCAAGGTAAAGATGATATCTAATCGTGTGGAGAAAGAAGCGGAGGGCTTGGTGCTGTTTAACAAGTTGAACACGGTAGTCTCCAAATATTTAAAGATTCCAATGACTTATCTGGGCAGTGTGCCTCAGGATGCACAGCTTACAAAGGCGGTAATGCAGCAGACTCCTATATCCATGCAGAACCCGGCTGCAAAGTCGAGTCTCGCATATGAAAAGATTGCATGCAGGCTTTTGGATAAGGAAGAAGCGCAGCGCCAGCCTAAACGAGGGATGGCTGCATTTTTCTCTCATATTGTAACGGGAAAATAAATAAAATTACATTGAAAGGGTGAATGAGATGCTTTCTAAATTTATTGCTATCGGAAACAAAATAGAATTGCAGGCTGTAGACAAAGGAAGAGGGGAAATGCTTGATGACCCTCAGAGAATTTATACAAGTAAAGTGCACGATATTATGTCGGAGGATACGCTGGAAATAGTGATGCCAATGGAACACACAAAGCTGATACTGCTTCCGGTGGATAGTGAATATGACATGATATTTTATGGAGAGACCGGGTTATATCAATGCTTTGCCCGAATTGTTGACCGCTATAAAAGTAATAATGTATATATTTTGGTGGTGGAATTGACCAGTAACCTCAGAAAGTATCAGCGAAGAGAATATTATCGTTTTAGCTGTGCTTTGGAGATGTGTGCCAGAAATCTGGAGGAAGAAGAAGTGCAGGCGATTGAGCAGAAGGTTCCTTATTCGCTGCAGCCGGGTCTTCCGCTGAAGCGCAGCGTGATTGTGGATATTAGCGGAGGGGGCTTACGCTTTTTGTCATCTCAGAGATACGCGCCTGAAAGTCTTTTATATTGCAGTTATCAATTGATAACAGGCGGAGAGCGCAAGCAGTATGAGGTTATCGGTAAGGTGCTGGCGGTAAAGAAATTGGAAAACAAGTCCGATGCATACGAGCATCGTGTGCAATATTATAATCTGGATGTGAATACCAGAGAAGAGATCATAAAATTTATATTTGAGGAAGAACGCAGGAGTCGTAAAAAGGAAAAATTATCTTAATAAAACCATTAGTTGTTATAATATATAAAAAGTTTCGTAATGAGGAATAAATATGGAAGAAGTATCAAAAAAAATATTGGTTGTAGATGATTCTGCACTCATGAGAAGAGTTCTTTGTGATATAATTAATAGCGACAAAAGATTTCAGGTTGTTGCAAAAGCAACGAATGGTTTGGATGCGTTTGATTTACTCAGCAGGAATACTTACGATGCCGTGGTTTTGGATGTGAATATGCCCAAGATGAACGGGTTGAAGCTTTTAGAAGAGCTTCGCAAATTTAAGATTCCTGCAAGAGTCATGATGGCGAGTACAGATACCATGCAAGGTGCAAAAACAACCCTTGATGCTCTGGAGTTAGGAGCCTTAGATTTTATACATAAGCCGGATAATGCATTGGATTGCCGGGTGGAGCAGTTTCAGGCGGATATGCTTCGCACTTTGGATGTAGTAGCGAACAGCAAGCTACCTGTCTTTGAATCCAGAGAGAAGCTTATAAAGAGCAGACGCACCACCGTTAAGATGGTGGATATTGTGAAAAAGCATTCTGTCAGTGTACCGGGGAAGAAACTGGTTGCTATTGCAAGTTCTACCGGTGGTCCAAAAGCATTACAGTCGGTAATACCCAAGCTTCCGAAGGAGTTAAATGCACCGGTCGTATTGGTGCAGCATATGCCTAAGGGCTTTACCGCATCCTTGGCGGAGCGGTTAAATGAGTTGAGTGATGTAACGGTAAAGGAAGCGGCAGAAGGAGACGAGCTGCAAAACGGTGTGGTTTATGTTGCAATGGGAGGACTGCATATGCATGTGAATACTTCCGCGGCAGGAAGATATACCATTCATTATACAGACGGTCCTACCAGAGAGGGTGTCAGACCCTGCGCCAATTTTATGTATGAATCCCTGCAGGACAGCCGTTTCGATCAAGTGATATGTGTGGTAATGACAGGCATGGGCGCCGACGGAACAGAAGGCATTAAGAATCTGAAAGAGAAAAAAAAGGTGCATGTTATTGCACAGGATCAGGACAGCAGTATTGTATTCGGTATGCCGAAGAGCGTTATAGGAGCGAAGTTGTCCGATCAGGTGGTTCCGCTGGAACAGATTGCACAGGAAATTATTTTGCAAGTTGGAGTAAATACCCAATGATAAGGAAGCCTATTGTGGCAGAATGGAGGATAAGATGGACGTAAGCCAATATCTTGAGATTTTCCTGGATGAAACAAAGGAGCATTTGCAGAGCCTGAATACACAGATTCTGGAGCTCGAAGCCGACCCTGAGAACATGGACACGATTAATGAAATATTCCGTGCCGCACATTCCCTGAAGGGTATGGCGGGAACAATGGGTTATAAACGTATGCAGAATCTGACCCATGACATGGAGAATGTTTTTTCGGAGGTAAGAAACGGCAATATTAAGGTACAGCCGGAGATGATAGATGTGTTGTTCCGCTGTCTGGACGCACTGGATGAGTATACCAATAATATTCAGGAAAGTGCAGACGAGGGAACAAATGACAACGAACCGCTGATTAAACAGCTGAATAATATTCTAAAGGGAACTTCTAAGCCGGATAAGGAAAAAGAATCAAAGGCAGAAGCAGCTACTGGTTCTCAGACCTCGGGGGATAGCGGCGAAAAGTGGCATGATATTGCTTTGGATGACAGCCAGATTCGTGTTATTGTGGAAGCCGGAAAGCAGAATAAAAATGTCTATGGTATCAATGTAGTGGTACAGGATAGTTGTATTTTGAAGGCGGCGAGAGCTTTTTTGGTATTTAAGGCTGTAGAAGAGCTGGGTGAGATTATTGTGTCCGTTCCCAGCGCTCAGGATGTAGAGGATGAGAAATTTGACAATGACTTTACGTTGATTATCATTTCCGATAACACATTGGATGAGGTAATCAAGGCTGCCGAAAACGTTTCCGAGATTGCTAAGGTAACGGGAGCTGCTATCGAACTTGAGAAGACTAAGAATTATCATCCTATTGAAGACAGGGAGGAAGAGACGGGCAAGGCGGCAGTTGGAGCAAACACGGCAGTTGCTACCTCCACAGAGGATAAGAATGGCAGGGTGCCGGCAAAAGCAGAGAAGAAGCAGGCTCCCGGCAAGCCGGTTGTCAATCGCACGGTGCGTGTTGATATTGAGAAACTGGATGTTTTGATGAATTTGGTAAGTGAGCTTATTATTGCAAAGAACTCTTTGGTATCGGCAACGGATCAGGAGAAAACAGGAAGCAATGATATCAATGAGCATATCGAATATCTGGAAAGCGTTACCACAAGCCTGCATGAATCCGTTATGAAGGTAAGAATGGTTCCTATTGAGAGCGTTGTCAATAAGTTCCCTCGTATGATCCGAGACTTGTCCAAAAAGCTGGATAAGAAAATGGAGCNGTANATGAGCGGTGAGGAGANAGAGNTTGACAGAACCGTGGTAGATGAAATCGGCGACCCCTTAATGCATTTGCTTCGTAATTCCGCGGATCATGGTTTGGAGTCTGCCGAGGTTCGTGCAAAGCGTGGCAAGCCGGCTGTGGGTTCGATTTTCTTGGATGCATATCAGGATGGCAACAATGTTGTAATTGAAGTAAGAGACGACGGTAACGGTATCGATACCGAAGCAGTAAAGAATAAGGCTATTGAGCGTGGGGTTATCACACCGGAGCAGGCAGCCGGTATGGCGGATAAGGATATTATCAATCTGCTGTTCTTGCCCAGTTTTTCGACTGCAAAACAGGTTACGGACGTATCGGGAAGAGGTGTAGGTCTTGATGTTGTCCGCTCTAAGATTGAATCCTTAAGCGGTGAGGTTGAGGTGAAGTCGAAGCTTGGAGAGGGAAGTACATGGACAATCCGTCTTCCTCTGACACTTGCAATTATCCAGACATTGATGGTAGTTGTGGGGGGTGAAAAATATGCGATTTCCCTCGGCTCCATTCAAACCATTGAGGATATTAAGCCCAGCGAGATAAAGCTGGTGCAGAATAAAGAGGTAATCCACTTAAGAGGAACAGTTATTCCGCTGATTCGTCTTTCAGAGCTTTTAGATGTTGAAAGCACCAGAACCAAAGAGGAGAACCTTATTGTTGTGATTGTCAAGAAGGGAGATAAACTGGCAGGTTTGGTAGTTGACGATATGATCGGACAGCAGGAAATTGTTATAAAATCCCTTGGTAAGTATATTAAGCAGTGTAAATTTATCAGCGGCGCAACTATTTTAGGTGACGGCGAAGTGGCATTGATTTTGGATGCAAACACATTGCTGTAAGGAAGGGAGAGATAACAATATGGAACAGCTGAACACGATAAACGGTTTGAGTGTAGTAAGTAGTGAAAATAAAGCATCAGTTGAGACGATTCAGTATATTGTCATCCGTCTGGGCGCAGAACAGTATGGTATTGATATCCGCTACATTGACAATATTGTCAGAATGCAGCGGATGACAAGAATACCCAAAGTTCCGGCTTATTTGAAGGGAGTTATCAATCTTCGCGGCGAGGTACTTCCTGTTATGAGCATCCGTCTGAAAATGGGGCTTGAGGATGACGAGTATAAAAGAGCTACCAGAATTATTATTTTGAAACTGGAACAGGAAGGCAATGTGGGTATCATAGTCGATGAAGTAAAAGAAGTTGTAACACTGGGAGAGAACCAGATTGAAAAGATAACCTACGACAACAAGGATGGAAAGGCAAATTTTATTAATGCTGTAGGCAAACATAATGATGAGCTTATTTCCTTGCTTGATTTGAATTCCATTACGTTGGAAGAAAACGTATAATAAAACCATGGAGGAAGTGTTTCATGAGCGATATTAGCTTGGAAAAAGTTTCACAACATTATACAGATTTACTCAGAGAAATAGGAAACATAGGGGCGGGAAATGCCATGACGGCACTTTCCCAAATGCTCCAGTGTAAGGTAGATATGAAAGTACCTCAGGTTAAACTTTTGGAATTTGCTGAAGTCGGTGAACTTATGGGCGGAGAAGAACAGATTATGGTGGGTGTCTATCTCGGGGTAGAGGGCGATATTTCCGGAAGTATGATGTTTCTTGTGGAACAGGCAAGCGCTAAGCATTTGATTAATAAAGTTATGATGGGGATGGCTTCCGAAGGAGAAGGATTCACGGAAATGGAATTATCTGCCATGAAAGAGATTGGCAATATTATCACGGGAGCATACTTAAACTCTCTGTCTACGCTGACTAATCTTAAGATTTTCCCAACGCCACCTGAACTTACGGTGGATATGNCANGTGCCANNTTAAGTGTACCGGCAATTCAGTTTGGCANTATCGGTGATAATATTCTTTTGATTCAGTCTCAGTTTTATGATGAGGTGGAAATCGATGGCTACTTTATTTTAATACCGGAGTTGGATTCGTATTCAAAGATTTTGACTTCATTGGGAATGTCTGTGATGTAAAGTAAAGATTAGTATATGCGAAGGAAGCACATGGATGAGCGAGATAATTAAAGTTGGAATGGCAGATTTGAAAACTTGTGTAAGCCCCAATGGTGTAACAACATTAGGGCTTGGTTCCTGTGTAGGAATTGCGCTCAGGGATCCGATAACCAAAATTGGCGGAATGGCGCATATCATGCTGCCGGACAGCACTATGATACGAAATAGTCAGCTGAATATAGCAAAATTTGCCGACACGGGAATAGAAGAGCTGGTTAGACAGATGGAAAAATTGGGAGCTAAGAGGAATCGTCTTGAGGCTAAAATTGCAGGAGGGGCTACCATGTTTAAATTTAGTGCAAGCTCCGACGCTGTGATGGTAGGAGATCGCAATGTAGAGGCGACCAAGAAAAAGCTGTTTGAGCTGAAAATTCCTATCTTAGCGCAAGATACAGGTGCAAATTATGGTAGGACTGTTACATATTTTCCGGAAACCGGTGAACTTTTTATAAGGGCGGTAGGAAAAGCAGAGACAGTTATTTAAAAAGGGTTGCATGTATGAGTAGAAAAAATATGCCATTGATATTGATGCTGGTGGCGGGAGCAGTCACCTGTGTTATTACTTTTATACAGAATTATTCTATTACAAGTAAGCTTATTTCCCTGTTAATTGTTCTG
Source organism: Bacillota bacterium (assembly GCA_009177215.1). Taxonomy (GTDB): domain Bacteria; phylum Bacillota; class Clostridia; order Lachnospirales; family Lachnospiraceae; genus Acetatifactor. Next base: position 7,302 of record WFLY01000028.1, on the reverse strand, counting down.
GTAATTTTTTATGCGCTGGGAAGCGGCTTAAAATGGACTCTGGATTACTTTGATTCTCAGAACGAGAAAAAGAAACAAGAGGAGGAAGAAGTAGTCGAGGAGAAAGCAGAAGACGCAGAGGGAGAGAAAGAGGAGCAGAAAGAGACTAAAGAATAAGACTGATGGAGGGTGTAACGAAGATTTATGGATGACGCATGTAAGAAAAAATTATTAGAAGAATATGCCATGACAAAATCGCCGGAAGCCAGAGAAAAGATTATACTGGAATATGCACCCTTGGTTAAGCTGGTGGCAGGACGGCTTAGTATGTATTTGGGATATAATGTGGAATATGAGGATNTGGTGAGNTATGGTATTTTTGGGCTGATANATGNNANTGATAAATTTGATTGCATGAAGGAAGTCAAGTTTGAGACTTATGCCAGCTTAAGAATCCGAGGTGCGATTTTGGACCAAATCCGAAAGATGGATTGGATACCCAGAACCATTAGACAGAANCNGAANANAATTGAAGCTNTTATAAAAGAGATTGAANAGAGTACNGGACNTANCGCNAGTNATGANGAGATTGCTAAAGGTCTTGGTATTACCGATGAGGAATATCTGGATTGGCAGTCGCAAATGAAAATTACGGGTGTTGTATCCTTGAATGAATATATGGAGCAGGGCAGTGATGTGGCTCAGGACTATAGCCGGCATACAACTTCACGTTATGAAGGCCCGGAAGAGAAGGTTGAAAAGGAAGAACTTAGCAGAGTTTTGGGAGAGGCATTACAGCTTTTGACGGAGAAGGAGCAGAAAGTAATCACCCTTTATTACTATGAGGAACTTACATTAAAGGAAATCAGTAATGTTTTAGAGGTTTCGGAGTCCAGAATTTCTCAGCTCCATACCAGAGCATTACAAAAAATGAAGGTGAAAATGGGAAATTATATGGGTATTTTAACGGGCAATTGATTTTATAATGTATAGTCTTACGCGCGATAGGGCGGCGTATCGGCATGTGAGGGAGAAAAAATTATGCAAAATGGCTATTTTCAGTTAGTTGAAACAATAGGAGGATTTGGTGTCAAGTTGTTTCCACCTATAGATGGAGGCGAGAGTGTCAAGATTGCCGATATAGTGAAGTATTTGGATAATGTAAAAATTACTTATGAGATTGAGAACCTGCAGAAAGCGATTGCAGAAGAGAAAGAGACCGTATGTTTTCTCGCAAACGGAGAATGTCCTGCCATTAAAGAGGATTATCGTCTGGAAATCAGTGAAGACAAGATGACGGCTGTTGTAAGATTTTTTGCGCCGTCACAGGCCGGAAAGAGAATTACCTTCGATGACTTTTTTAAGGATTTACGTTTCAACAATATTACATCGGGGATACAGATGAGTGTGCTGCAGGATCATTTTCAGTCACCCGGTATCTATTGTACTGATTTGGTTGTTGCACGGGGCAGGGAACCCAGACATGGTACGGATGCCCGAATTGAGTATTATTTTAATACGGATGTACATGTTCAACCCACAATGCGGGAGGATGGGAGTGTTGACTATTTCCATCTGAATGTAATTAATCATTGCAAAAAGGATGAAGTGCTTGCCAGAGTCATACCTGCCGATGTAGGAGATGACGGTGTTAATATTTTTGGTAATCGTATTAAGCCCAGAAGCGTACATAGGATGAGTCTGAAATTCGGCAATAATATTGAGTTGTCCGAAGATAAATTGTCCATAAGGTCTAAGGTGGACGGTCATGTTATGCTGGTGGATGATAAGGTATTTGTATCAGATGTCTATGAAGTGGAGAACGTAGATACTTCCACAGGCAATATAGAATTTTCAGGAAGCGTGCAGGTAAACGGTAACGTTGCTTCCAATTATGAGATTAGGGCAAACGGCAATGTTGTCATCAATGGTATTGTGGAAGGCGCCTATATTTATGCAGGCGGTAATATTATTATTGCCAGAGGAATGAACGGTATGTCCAAGGGAACACTAAAAGCAGGCGGCAATATCGTGGCGAAGTTTTTGGAGAATACGAAGGCGGAAGCTGCAGGTTATGTCAATGCGGAATCTATTCTACACACGAATGTTTCGGCAGGAACGGAAATTACCGTAACAGGCAGAAGAGGCTTTGTTGCCGGAGGTCACGTGCAGGCAGGCAATAAGATTACGGTAAAGACGCTGGGAGCTACCATGGGTACACCGACCATAGTCGAGGTGGGAATCAGTCCTCAAGTAAAGCAGCAGTATACGCAGACTCAAAAGGAAATTTCCGAGCTTATAAAGGAAATCAAAAATGCGCAGCCGGTTATTGTTAATTTTACGGAGAAAAAGTCAAAGGGAGTAACTTTTTCTGAAGAGCAGTTAAAATATGTGAAGAGCGTTGCCAATATGCTTAAGGAAAAAAATGCAGAGCTGAAGAAGAAAAACGAAATGATGAAGGGTTTTGAGCTGGCATTTGACCCTGAGAAGAAGTCGGTGGTGGAAGTGCAAGGTGTTGTTTATCCGGGAACCACTATTATTATTGGTGATGCATCTAAAGTAGTGCAGAGCAACTATGATTATTGTAGATTTGAAAGGAAAGACGGCGAGATAAAGATGCTGCCTTTATGATGAAGGAGAAGTAAGTATGGCGTTTGGTTCAATAGAGCTTACAACCATTTCACGGGCGCAGGATTATACGCCTATAAAGCATAATGAGGATAATAAGGGCTTTGTAGACCAGACTAATATCGGTCAGCAGATACAGAAGGATACGGAGCAGCAAATTAAAGAGGTAAGAAGCAGCGATAATTCCGATTGGCATAGTAAACAATTCGATGCCAAAGAAAAGAGCGATAATGAGTATCAGGGTGACGGTGGCGGTAAGCGTAAGAAGCAGGAGAAGCACGAACAGGTTATTGTCAAGAGGAAACAAGGCTTTGACATGAAAATTTAAGGATTGGATGAAATTCATGAGTATTACGGAAATTACATTGCTGATTACGGGAGCAGTTGTTTTTGTACTGAGTTTTCTGCTTCCGGTAAAAAAGAACGAGACTTCAAAGGAATCAAGGGCGCTTGTTAAAGAAGAGATTCAATCATTGGTGTCACAGGAAATGGATAATGTCAAGGAACATGTGGACGATGTGGTTGAGGAAGCTGTCGGTTATGCTATGGAAAAGACGGAGCGTTCCTTAGAACGGCTTTCCAATGAAAAGATTATGGCGGTCAATGAGTATTCGGATACTGTTTTAGAGGAGATACACAAGAATCATGAAGAGGTTATGTTTCTCTATGACATGCTGAATGACAAACATATTAATCTGAAAAAAATAGTTACGGAAGTAAATAGGACCGTCAAGGAAGTGGAAGCAACTAAAAAGGAAGCGGAAGCCGTAGTAAGTACTTTCCAGAGGCTTGCACCGGAGGATGCCGGAAAATCCGTTCGGGAGACGGCGGGTGATTTAGAAACAAATGTAGTAGAGCCTGATAACAGAAGTAAGGATTTATTGTATACCCAAGGAGCCGACGATAAGCTTCAGGATGGTATGGATACGAGCTTTGTGTTCCAGCCTGAGGAGGAAGGGCGTAATAACAATGAGAAAATATTAGAGCTTTATCGAAAGGGCAAATCCAAAGTGGCAATAGCAAAGGAGCTTGGGCTTGGTGTAGNNNNGGNTNNGCNGNNAATTGA
>WFLY01000028.1:0-3624 GCA_009177215.1 Bacillota bacterium | reverse complement strand
ANAAGAATTTGTAATACAGGGTGTGAGAATATGAAACTGAAATACTATTTGCGAGGGCTTGGCATTGGCGTGTTGGTGTCCGCATTTATTATGGGCGCAGCTATAAACGGCGAAGCGATGACAGATGAGGAAATAAAGGCACGGGCGGCAGAGCTTGGTATGACAGAGCAAAGGGCAGTGGTGCTTTCTGATTTAATAAGGGATAAAAACGAAGGCTCTGCCAATGCTAATGATGGAAATACAACGGAGCCTTCAGATGAGGAAGGCACGCAGGCAAGCGATGGAACCGGAGAAGCGGGAGGAGAAAACGGCGAAGCCGGTGAAAGCAGTGAGGGGTCTGAGGAGACGGAAGACGAGTCAGAAGAGCAGACAGGGAAATCAACCGACGAATCGGAGGAACCGACAGAGAACTCTGAGGAGCTTGCGGAAGGTTCAGAGGAAAACGGCGGCGAAGTTATTACAATCGTGATTGAGCGGGGAGACAGTTCGCTCAGTGTCAGCAGACGCTTGGCAGAGGCAGGTTTGGTTGCAGATGCCGGAGAGTATGACAGATATTTGTGTAACAATGGTTATAGCAAAAGAATTAGAATGGGAACCTATAAGATTACTATGGGAAGCAGCGAAGAGGAGATTGCTGAAATTATTATGGGTAAATAATTGTAACAGAAACGCTATCAACCATTTTAGCATTGCTGAACTGTTACTATAAATCAGTGTTAAAATATATGAAACCCCTTGCAACGGGGTTTTTCTTATGTTATAATCAACAATGTTGTGACAAAAAAGCACGCATCCTGATTTGGCGGTGGTGTTCCGTAAATAGCGGAATCGTCGCCGGAGCTAACCGGATTCTTAACGCGGGTTCGGCAGAAAAAGGATTGCGGAAGCATTCAACCAAATGGAGGTAAGAACATGAGCGTTATTTCTATGAAACAGTTACTGGAAGCAGGTGTTCATTTCGGACATCAGACAAGAAGATGGAACCCTAAGATGGCTCCTTACATCTTCACCGAGAGAAACGGTATCCACATCATTGATTTGCAGAAGTCTGTAGGTAAGGTTGATGAGGCATACAAGGCTATCTCTGAAATCNCTGNACAGNNCGGTACAATTCTTTTTGTAGGTACTAAGAAGCAGNCACAGGATGCAGTTAAAACCGAGGCAGAGCGCTGCGGTATGTACTATGTAAACGAGAGATGGCTGGGCGGTATGCTTACCAATTTCAAGACTATCCAGTCCCGTATCGACAGATTACATGCAATTGAGACTATGTCTGAGGACGGCACATTTGATGTGTTGCCCAAGAAGGAAGTTATTGAGTTAAAGAAAGAATGGGAGAAGCTGGAGAAGAATCTTGGCGGTATTAAGAATATGACCAGAGTTCCCGATGCAATCTTTGTAGTTGACCCTAAGAAGGAAAGAATTTGCGTACAGGAGGCACATTCCCTTGGTATTACCTTGATTGGTATCGGCGATACCAACTGTGACCCTGAAGAATTAGATTATATTATTCCCGGCAATGATGATGCTATCAGAGCCGTTAAGCTGATTGTTGCCAAGATGGCTGACGCTGTTATTGAGGCTAATCAGGGTGAGGCTGTTTACACTGCGGAGGATGTTGCTGCCGATGCTGAGGGCGCAGAGGATATTGAGGAAGTGGTAGAGGCACAGTAAGCAGCTCAGAAATTTTTTCGGACGACGGATTTACCGTTTGCCGAAAATTCCTGTATTTATCAAGCTTAACAATTAAGGAAAGGAAAGAATAAAATGGCAGAAATTACAGCAGCAATGGTAAAAGAACTGCGTGAGCAGACCGGCGCAGGTATGATGGATTGTAAGAAGGCTCTTAATGAGACCAATGGAAATATGGATGAGGCTGTTGAATTCTTGAGAAAGAACGGACAGGCTAAGGCTGAGAAGAAGTCAAGCAGAATTGCAGCAGAAGGTATCTGCCGCATTGCTACCAAGGGTGACAGGGTTGCGGCAGTGGTAGAGGTAAACTCCGAGACCGATTTCGTTGCAAAGAACGAGCAGTTCCAGCAGTTTGTTGAAGCTGTTGCAGAGCAAGCCGTAAACTCTGGCGCAGCAGATATGGAGGCATTTCTGGCTGAAGCATGGAATGCGGACAACAGCAAGACAGTTAAGGAAGCTTTGGTTGAGAAGGTTGCCGTTATCGGAGAGAATTTGAATATCAGAAGATTTGAGAAGGTAGAAGCAGCNAACGATGGCTGTGNAGTANCNTATGTACANGGCGGCGGTAGAATCGGTGTTATCGTAGAGGCTGATACTGCTATCGTAAATGATGCAATCAAGGAAGCATTGAGTAATATTGCAATGCAGGTTGCAGCCTTGAATCCTAAGTATGTTGCAACGGCAGATGTATCCGAGGAGTACAAGGAGCATGAGAAAGAAATCCTCAAGGCTCAGATTGAGCAGGATCCCAAGATGGCAGGTAAACCCGAGAAGGTTATTGAGGGGGCTATCATCGGACGTCTTAACAAGGAGCTTAAGGAGGTTTGTCTCTTAGAGCAGGTGTATGTTAAGGCAGAGGACGGCAAGCAGACCGTTGCTCAGTATCTTGCACAGGTAGGCAAGGAGAACGGCACGGAGCTTAGCGTTAAAAGATTTGTTCGTTTTGAGACCGGCGAAGGTCTTGAGAAGAAGAATGAGGATTTTGCGGCTGAGGTTGCGGCTCAGATGAATGCATAGGNNAAGNTTACCTGATATGNATGAANGAAACCNTTGTAAGCGNCNTNNNTNCGNTGTTTGCNAGGNTTTNNATTATATGGTNNNTGTCAAANNGTANAGTGGATATTGTCTGTAGAATAGTGNATTACAAATAAATATAAATAAAAATTGGGAGTTGATTTTATGCTAGTCAGTACAGATAAGAAATGGGATTATGCATTAGGCATGATTAAAGTAGATGGATTAGAGCCATCCTCAGAATTTAAAAAATTGATTGAAAAAGAAAGATGCGGGGAAATGACCACGGAGGATATGCGTAGAGTCTTAGATAAAAAATATAAAATGAAAGAATAGAGAAATGTATTATGAATGATCCATATTTATATCCACATACAGATATTCTGAAGAACCTTGCTGATATATGGAACAGGGAAATATTGTCGTGTATGGAGGCAGAATATACGAGTATACGGCTTGCGGAACTTGTGACAGGAGAATCCGTCAGCCGTTTTGATTTTGCAGCACTTTGCGATATGCATCATTATATTTTTCAAGATATATACGAATGGGCAGGAAAAGTAAGAATTATAAATATTGAAAAATCAGAGCCAGCATTAGGAGGTATTTCAATAGAGTATTCTGATTGTTTCGATATTGAAAAGGATGCTACATTTGTTTTAGATAAAATGAATCAATATGTTTGGGAAAAGGCATCAATTAAAGTAGTAGCAGAAATATTTTCAAAATATTTAGCGGAACTATGGAAAGTACATCCGTATCGAGAAGGCAACACGCGTACGGTAATTACATTTTGCAGTCAATTTATAGAGAGTAAAGGATTTTATATAGATAGTGAGTTGTTCAAGGATAATGCACAATATATGAGAACTGCTTTGGTTGCAGCAAGTGCTTTGTTTTCAGATTTGGGAGATAAAC
>WFLY01000050.1 GCA_009177215.1 Bacillota bacterium | reverse complement strand
CGCCGTGTCGAGTCTCTTAGGACTGTTGCACAGTAAAAATCCCTCTACCTTTTTCAGATAGCGTATCCTGTTGTCACAGAATTCTTTAATACACACAGGTGTATATTTCGTGGAAACCCCTTCCAGCACATATGCCGCGCCATGCTCCACCAAAGCCGCCAGACCATTGTAGACATTGGAGCGGGAAATACCGGTAAGCTTTGCCACCTCATAGCCTGTCAACTCCGGATTTCTCAAGAGACAAAGATATATAACCGCTTCCTGTCGGCTAAGCCCGAACAGCGACAGTCTTTCTATAAATGCCGCTTCCTCCATCCGTCAGCCCCCTTAGTAGTATTGTATAGAACTACTATAATAGCAGCATGTCTATTTGTCAATAGGCACATGACACAAAGCTGCCATGACATAATGTCATAACAGCTTTATTTTTTAATCCGGCAACCAATACTCTTAAATCTTAAATACCTGCACTTCTGATTTCAATTCATCCATATTCTCACCTAAGGTATCCGCCGTTTTATTTAAATTCTCTACATTCTTCAAAAGCTTAGTCGCAACCTCATTTACCGTTTCGGCACTGGCTGCAGTCTGTTGAATAATTGCGGATATATTTTGTACCGCTTCTACCGCCTTATTGCGCTCGCCGTCAGCTCTCTCGGTGTTTTCTACAATCTCCTTCAACCCGTCAACAAGCTGTCTCATTCCGGTCTGCATTTTTCTGAATACTTCCACAACCTCCTCAACAGCCTCACTCTGCAGGGCTACCATGGATTGCGCCTGACCGGCATTTTTCATACTGTTAAGAGTTTGGGCTGTAATATGATCCACATTGTTACGGATTTCTCCTGCCGCTTCTGCGGAACTATCGGCAAGCTTACGAATTTCTTCCGCCACGACTGCAAAGCCTCTGCCGGCTTCACCTGCTCTTGCCGCCTCAATAGATGCATTCAGCGACAGCAGATTCGTCTGCTCTGAAATATCTGTAATTGTTTCCACAAAGGTATTGATAATCTCCGATTCCTTACGCAGAGAGTCAATACTTTCTCCTACCTTCGTAGTCATTTCCGTTGTCTCTTTTGCGCGGTCGCCAAGTATGCGCACAATATCCATACCTTGATTAATCATACCGTCCGTCTCGCCAACCAGTTTCTCCACCTTTTCCACTACCAGACTGACTCCCTGAATTTCATTTGACAGAATATCCGTTCTGTTAACACTTTCCTGCGCATGTACGGACTGCATTGCCATTCCTTCGTTGATGTCACTGATTGCCTGAGTAATATCTTTGGAATGGCTGTCAATTACATCCGAAGCCTCCCCTACCTCTCTGGAAGATACCTCAAGCTGGCTTGTTGCAGCAATAACTTTATTTACCAGCTTTTTGGTATTCTCAATCATATTGTTGGCGGAGTTTGCCAAGTTCCTGAATTCGTCATGCCCCTTGGCCTTAATCTGTACTGTCAGATCACCTTTTGCCACCTCACCGAATTTGCCGGAAATCCGTCTCATATTATTCTGGATGCCTGCAGCAATCAGAATACATACAATAATTACAATCACTACTGCCAGAAGAACCAGCTTCACCGTCAAATCCCGGATATTTTCCGCCTGTCCGGTAACCGTATTCATGGGTACTAATGCGCACATCGTACTGTTTACAACCTTACTATGGCAGTAGATAAATAGATAATCCTCTCCTTTATAGCTAACCTCTATAGCGCCTTCCTTATCTTCTTCTGCCTCTTCTTCGTGAATCAGCCGAAAGAATTCCTTGTCATAAAAAACCTTTTCTCCCTCTTCCAGCGTAGCTTCTGTTCCCTCCGGCAGATTCTCATATATCAACTCCCTGCCATTCATGGTAACAAATCCTATGATACTGCCTTCTCCTAAATCAATCGTCTCTATAAAGTTCCTTATTGCGGCAGCATCAACATCAATTACAACTGCGGCAGCTCTTGACTGAGCAAACATTTCATAACAAAGGATATATTTCTCCCTGTCCAGCTCAAGAGTCGTATCCAGCAGTTCATGTCCGTCAACCCACTTTTCCAGCTTCCCTGCTCCTCCCAACATTTCCGTTACATAATCCGGAAGAACACCGTCAATGGAATAGCCGCTGGAGCCTGTAGAAATAATATCGATACCCGGCTTGGTTACAATATGTATATTATTTATATATTGATTGGACGTATGAGCAGAAGTAAGGTCTGAACGGATATCATTGTTCAATCTTACCAGATTAACTTTATCGTTCGTATATAAACCCAGAATATAATCTCGGGTATCATCGGCAAGTCCAAGTCTTATCCCTTCGGAATCAATAAAATTACAGCTCACATCAACATACTGTGAAGCCATCTTAATGGTCTGTATAGTGGATTCCATATATTTCTGACTCATGCCCTCGGAGGCATTCCTATAAGCGGAAACTCCGATTATAATCATAAACACAACCGGAACCAGAAAACCTGCCACAATTTTATTTCTGATACTAAAAAGCAGAAACTTAGACCGTTTTAATCCTTTCGGCATTCCGGACTCCTTCGGTGCCTTGGCTGCTTTTGGTGTTCTGGTTTTTTTAGGGGGTTTTATTTCTTTCGGGGAACTGGACTTTTGTAAATCCAGCTTCTTTTGCTTTACATCCTTATTTATCACCTTCCGCATAAATTAATCCTCCGAATCTGTATCATTTGTATATTTTAAAACCAGTATACACTACTTATATATATATTTCAAACAAAAAAAATGGGGAAAAGTGAAAATAAAGCGAAAAATTGTACAACCCGATTAATAATATTTAGAAAATTATACATCCTCAATCTGCCAGTCAATAAGCTCCACACCATGCTCCCGCAAAAATTCATTTGTCCTGCTGAACGGCTTGCTCCCGAAAAAGCCCCTATATGCGGAAAGGGGGCTTGGATGAGGTGCTTCCAGAATCAAATGATTGGGATTATTCAGCATACTCTTTTTCATCTGAGCCGGTCTTCCCCACAGAATAAACACAATAGGGCGATTCTGCCCATTCAAGGCACGGATGGCAGCATTGGTAAATTCCTCCCAGCCCTTTCCCTGATGGGAATTAGCCATATGGGCACGCACGGTTAGTACGGTATTAAGCATGAGCACACCCTGCTTTGCCCATTTTACCAGATAACCGTTATTCGGAATTTTACAGCCTAAATCATCATGCAGCTCTTGATAAATATTTACCAGAGAGGGAGGAATCTCCACATCCGGCTTTACGGAAAAGCACAATCCATGTGCCTGTCCTACGTTATGATAAGGATCCTGCCCGATAATGACCACCTTCACCTGACCTAAGGGAGTCAGATGAAATGCGTTGAAAATATCCTCCGAGGGCGGAAACACCTGAGTAGTATTGTATTCCTGCTTTACAAACTGGTATAGCTGTCTATAATAAGGCTTTCTGAATTCCTCATCCAAAACCCCAAGCCAGTCATTATCAATCATTGCCATAACTTTATCCTCCGTTTTACACTACAATCTTACACTGACACCCTTGTCACGAAGATATTCCTTTACTTGTCGTATTTCCAGCTCCTTATAATGGAACAAAGACGCCGCCAAAGCAGCCTCCGCCTTACCCTCCGTAAGCGCATCGTAAAAATGAGGAAGCGCTCCCGCACCGCCTGAAGCTATAACCGGAATCCCCACTGCCTCCGCTACCGCCTTTGTCAGAGCAATATCATACCCTTCCTTGGTGCCGTCACCATCCATACTGGTAAGAAGAATTTCTCCGGCGCCCAGTTTTTCCGCCTGAACCGCCCATTCCACGGCATCCATGCCCATATCTACACGACCACCGTTCTTATAAATACTCCAGCCGCTTCCGTCTTCCCGTCTCTTGGCGTCAATCGCCACAACCACACACTGACTGCCGAATTTATCCGCAGCATCGCTAATCAGCCGAGGATTCATAATCGCAGCAGAGTTTATGGAAATTTTATCCGCACCCTCCCGCAAAATTGCCTTGAAATCGTCCACCGTACGAATTCCTCCGCCCACTGTGAAAGGAATGAATACCTTGCTCGCCACCTGTCTGACCCATTCAAGCTGGGTGGCTCGACTGTCTGAGGACGCCGTGATATCCAAAAATACTACCTCATCCGCTCCCGCCCTGTCATAAGCCGCCGCAATGTCTGCCGGGTCTCCGGCGTCACGCAGATTTACGAAATTAACACCCTTTACTACTCTTCCGTCCTTCACATCCAGACAGGGAATAATTCTTTTTGTGTGCATAATACTCCTCGTTTCCTTATTACTCTTTAAAATAAGCCCGTGTTCTTACAATTATGCCTATCTTACTGAGACAAGCCCGTATTCCTATCCTATGCTTGTTTCTCCTGCTTTGTAATATACATAAAATTCTGCAATATCTTTAACCCTACCTCAGAGCTCTTCTCTGGATGAAACTGACAGGCAAACACGTTTCCCTTTTCTACGGAGGCATGTATATGGACACCGTACTCCGTAGCCGCAGTGACAATAGCACATTCTTCCGCTTTCAGATAATAGGAGTGCACAAAATACACAAAAGCATTCTCTTCTATCCCCTCGAATAACCGCCCTTTATTGGGAAAACTCAGATTATTCCAGCCGATATGCGGAATCTTAAGTCCTGTCTCTGAGGGAATGCGCAGGATTTTACCGTCTAAAATATGTAAGCCTTCCTCTCCGGGAGCTTCCTCGCTGCTCTCAAACATCAGCTGCAGCCCCAGACAAATACCCAAAAAAGGAATCTGCTTTTCCACACATTTATGGATTACCTCTACCAGTCCGTATGCTCGAAGCTTTTCCATAGCATCTCCAAATGCACCCACACCCGGTAAAATAACACCGTCGGCAGAAAGAATGGTTTCGGCATCCCGGGTAATTGTCACTTCCCCGCCCAAAGACTGTATTGCCTTCTCCACACTCTTAATATTACCTGCGTCATAATCAATGATTGCAATCATTTCCGTATTCTCTCCTGTCATTCATGATTATCCAAAAATTCTATGTCAGGCAGTTCCTCTTCCTCCGGCAACATATCCGGCAGGGGCTGAGTCTGCGGTTCTGCTTCCTCTTCAATATCCTGCTCCTTAGGCTTATCCCATGAGCCGAATCCTTCACCGTTTACTATTGCCATCACCTTTTTCGTGTAAGTAACATCATCAGGTGTCGCCGCAATTTCCTTTGCCTGCTCCTCCGTCAAATGATATTTGTCCAACAATATCTTTAAAATATCATCATATGTCTGAGCAACCTCCGAAGAAGCATTCCACTGTGAAGAGAATTCATACAATGTAGGATAATCATCCACAGACTGTATCAGACTGTCCAACGCCTGAAGCTCAGAACCCTCCTGAGCTAACAGCTCATATTCCCGAAGCCATACACGGATACGCAAAATACTCTCTGATTTATAAAACATTACCTGCTCAGACTCATTCAAATTCTTTCCGTACAAATTTTGGAAACAAGTCTGAAAATCTCCTTCATGGTAAGCGACTCTTCCCGCCTTTTTCGAGGTATAATCTCCTCCCACGTTTACCGTCAAAACAATTACCAGACCTATGGAAGCACAGATAAGCGCAATCAAAATAATTCTTTTCTTGGAAAGCTTCTTCCCCGGCGCTTCCGCCTCCTTTATCTTGGGAGCTTTCTCCTTTTTAGGCTTTTTCTCTTTCTTAGCCTTCTTACCCTTTTGAGCTTCCTTATTATCTTCGCCTTCTCCGGCGTCCTCTGTATCTTTCCCTTCTGCCTTACCTTGCTTTTTGCCCTTTTTCCCCTTCTTTTTATTCTTACCCTTCTCTTTATCCATTTCCTTTAAAATCGTTTCATTTTCTTCTGACAGAAGAATCTCCGCCCCCTCGTTCTCTTCATCATCCGACTCCGTTAAAAAATCTAAAATCCTAGCCAAAAAAGGTTTCTTCTCTTTACGCGCTTCTTCAAGATTTTTAATCGTACTGTCGGCAATCTCCTCATGGGAAGCAGAAGATATTGTTTTATCGTTGGGAAGGATATCGGAAAACATATTCTCTACATCCGCCAATGCTTCCAGCAAATCCGGATCTATTTCGTCCACCGTTTGCTCTCCCGTGCCTTTTTCGGGCAGTATAATATCCGCCACTTCCGGTTCCACAATCAGCTCTGTATCCCTTTTTGTTCCTTTCCCTGCCTTTTTAGCAGCGCGTGACGCCTTTGCAGCCGCCTTTGCCTGCCTTTTTGCTTCTTTCTTTTCTTCCTTTTTACGCTTTTTCTCAGCTGCTTTTTTCTCTTTATCGCTCAAAAGTGCTTCTTTACCCTCCACACCTTCCATATCCGGCATCTGCTCTACTTCATTATCAACATTTTGCAACATGGAGACTATTTCATCGTCTACAGCTTCATTATTATCCGATTTTTGTAACATAGCATGAATGTCTTGAAGCTCCTCGTCCTCTGAACCGCCAAGCAACTGCATTAAATCATCCGCCTCAGAGAAACCCATATCGGCGTTTTCCTTCTCAGAGGCAGACTCAGCCTCCGTATTCCTGCTAGCCTCCAAAAGCTTTTCTACCTCATCCTCTGTCATGCCGACAATATCTTCTGCATCTTCCGGCGTATCGGCAAGCTCTTTCATGTCCTCTGCCATGCCGACAAGATTCTCTATATCTCCCGCTATGTCGGCAACCCCTTCTATGTCCTCCATACCGCCAGAATTCTCTGTAGCGTCCGTCACGTTAGCAAGCCCTTCTACGCCCTCCCCCATACCGGCAGGGTTCTCTGTAGCTCCTGTTATGTCGGCAGGCTCTTCTATGTCCTTCATACCGCCAGAATTTTCTGCAGCTCCCGCCATGTCAGCAGGCTCTACATCCTCGACCGGCTTCGATGTTCCGGTTTCATTGACACCGAAATTCATCACCGACTCCTTAGCCGCCTCCAGAAGGTCTTCCATATCACTCATATCTAAGCCGTCAAAATCATCCTGAAGCTGCAGACCGTCCTCCATAATCATCCCACCTTCTGCCTTTTTATCAGGATTTCCCAATATATTCTTTTCATTCTCAGCATTCAAGCCGTCCAAATCCTTTAACAAATCGTCCAAGTATTCTTCTTGTGAAGGCATACGCTTTCCCTCGCCTTTCTTTTGCCTATTATTATATTCATAGTTTAACACAGGAATTGAAGCCAATCAATCGCATTCTCAGATATTGACAAACCTTTTTCCTTCAATTCTTCCGACAAATGATATAATTTTTCGTTCACACGGTAAAATTCTNCCNTTTGATTGAAAAAANCTACCTTTTCAAAAGNCCACCTNATAACGGAACGNAAACTGAAGCNCCACTCCCNGCTCTNATATCAATAGTCGTNTATTCAATGTACCTTNCAGCCATTTTGTATACATCTCCCACTGCTTCAAATACCCCTTTTCATCATAATGCTCCGCATAAATATTGTTGAGTATCAAAGGAGCATTGCATTTTGGACAACATCCTAAAGAAAACGTGTTCCATTCCCACTTCTGCACCTGCTTTTCTCCGACAGCTTTCCACTCCTTGTCTAAAGCCTTCTTAAGTATCTCTCTATCTTCCTGCTCTATTGGCGCAAGCCCTTCCTCGCAACAGTTGACACACTGCTTATACCCACTGCTTCCACAAGGCATTACCAATCGCCCTTCCTTCCACGGAACCTGCCGCACCACATCATTCGTGGTAGTTGCCACCACAAAATAATTTTTACGCTCCATAAGCTTCGCAAAACCGCAAAGCGCCCCATAAACCCCACTGCCTACACGCTCTCTGCCAAACTTCTGATATGCGGGAAACAGCCAGCTTAACTTGGAATTCAGCAAAATTTCTTTTTCCGCCTCATAAGTGGGTTCTTTTTTCAAAATCCTGACATCGTCAAATTCTTCTCCGATTCCAATAAGAATCATTTCTGCTTCGTCAATTTTCTGCAAAATACCGCTCTTATCTGTCATACATTTGAATTCCCTTCATTGTAAATACAAAAATAAGTATAACACAAAGAAAAATACCCCTCAAGCGGATTTTACTCCTTACCTGAGGGGCATCGGCTCCTTATTTTGTATTAAACATATTGTCCTATATCTAACCTTNTCAGCAAAATAACGGCGATAAGTACATTAGTGATTCAAGCCTCTGGACTGTACCAAATCGTCAATAATTCGCACCAGATTACCGATTTCAGGCTTTGACAACTGTGCATCGGCTCCCAGTGTCTCTCCCTTTCTCTTCATGTCATCATTTACGAGTGAGGAGAAAATAACAATGGGAATATGTGACGTCGCATCATCACTCTTTACAAGCTTGGTAAGTCTGTGACCGTCCATCTCCGGCATCTCAATATCTGTGATGATACAGCGCACATGGTCATCCAGCGTACCGTCTGCCTTGCACTGGCAGATAACGTCATATGCCTTCTGTCCGTTCTCCGTATGTATCAGATTGTCGTAACCTGCAGTCTTCAAGGAATCAACAATCAGCTTATTAAGCAAAGGTGAATCCTCGGCTATCAAAATCGGCACATTACATCTATTGCGCTCGCCCATTGCAGTGATTTCAGATATTTTAAGACCCGTCTCGGGATTAATATCACTGACAATCTTCTCAAAGTCAAGAATAATAATCAGCTTGTCGTCCTTTTTCACTATACCGGTTGCCACACTGTCATCAGCTGTGGAAATAGTAGCATCCGGCTTAATAATATCCTTCCATGATACCCTATAAATTCCCAATACATTATCTACATGAAAAGCGATATCCAGCTTATTAAAATTGGTTATGATAAACATACCCTTAGGCTCTGCTTCTCCGCGGCCGAGACAGTTTTTCAGGTCAATCGCAGTTATCATAGTATCACGGGGCATAAAAATACCTTCAATGCTGGGGTGTGAATTGGGAACAGGCGTAACCGGCTGATAAGAAATAATCTCTCTTATTTTCGCTACGTTGATGCCATATGAATTCCCCGCCAATGTAAATTCCAGAATTTCCAATTCATTAGTTCCGTTTTCTAACAAAATTTTTGTATCCATCTTTCCACCTCGCTGCTTTTATCAATCAAGTTCCAGAGCATTACACCAATGCGATNCTCCTCATGTCACTTCCGGCTGCCGGAAAGACANTNAACGCATGTNTCACANACATAACACGAAATATCTTCCGATTACCGGACAGNTATGNAATTCTTACATTCCATGCCGCTTCGCTCGTCAAGGTCAGGTTATTCCGCCCATGCAAGCATGGCGGACGGCTCACCTGACTTNNCCTCTGCTCTTTGCGTATATTATAACATATTTGACAGNAAATGANACTATTATCNGAAAAAATTGCACACTTTTTTATAATATTTCCCACTTATAGAACTAAATATTTTCGTTCTGCATAGCCCAAACCATGTTCCTGCGCTTTATCTTCCCCATGGAATACCGCATAATTCCAAACACCAGCACAAGCACGGCAATGACTGATATTATAATTCCTTTCAGAGGCAGGGCAAAGCCAGTGACAACGCCCTCTGTAAACGCCCTATAGAAAAAAAAGGATAAAACACATCCAATGGGAATACCGATACAGAGAGATTTTACACCGTAAAACAGGCTTTCCAGCCAAATCATCCGCCTAAATTCCTTTCCTGTCATACCGATAGCCCTGAGCATGGCAAACTCTCTGTTCCTAAGCTCCATGTTGGTAGTAATGGTATTAAAAATATTGGTAACGCCAATCAGTGCGATTACCGCAATGAATCCATAAAGGAAAACCGCAACCAACAAGTATATACTTCTCTGCCTTTGATATTCTGTTTCATAGTTGGAAAAAGATCTCAGTGCAAGCTCAAAATCGTCCTTTGTACGGATTTTCTCTTCCAAGCTATCGGCGTCGTCACATACAAGATACACTTCAACATAATAACTATCCCCTATATATTCCTCATACCATATGTCACTGACAATTGCCTTGATATAGTTGGAAATCCTCCGGCTTCCAAATATAGGCATTTTATCGGTTTGCGCCGCCACTTCAAGCTGAATCTGCTGCTCTTCCCCTTCCTTCTTCTCTTTCAAAATATCTCCTTTCTTAAATTCCGCCACCTTTCCCTTGTAATATTTTGCTCCGTTTTCCCCTTCCTCCCGGAATTGATAATCGGCATACACGATTGCCTTACCCTTTGCAAACTCATAGGAAATACCCTGACTTTTGCAATATTCCCGAAAAGCCTCCTCGCCGATTGTAAACAGAGGAATCACTATATCCTCATCCGGTTTCGGCTGACCGCAGTATTTTCCAAAATCCTTCGTATATGGAATCGTGTCGTTTTTTACTATCATTCCCGCCGTTCTCACTATATTATATTCCAAGACCCCATCCAACTGTACAATCTGCTTTGCCAGCTCAAAGGCATTTTCTCCNTTTAATTGNAGGGCTATCTGGTAATCAAGACTNTCATAATAAACNGTCGNAGCCTGAAAGCCCAAATTNNTAAANGNTGTNNTACTNATAAAAACAGACACACTCACCACAATGGACACTACTGTGGTGCGGTATTTTACCTTGGCACGCCTTAAATTTTTGTAAGAAATAACTCCTCCCACCCCAAACAATTTTCCGATAAGCTTCGGCGTTTTCAGCTCTTTAACACCTCGCTTCACGGTATCGTTTGAACGGATCGCCGTAATGGGAGACAGTCTGGCGGCACGGCCGGCGGTTCTAGCCGCGGAAAGAAATACCGTTACACCGGAAAGCAGCGCCCCCAGTATCATTGCAGGCACGGAAACCACAAACACAAGCTCTACGCCAAGCCCCTTTTCCATAAGCTTTCCTGTAACCTTAACCACTATCGCCGTAGCAGCCACACCGCTTAATATACCCAGCGGAATACCTATTGCCCCCAATATTACAGCTTCGTAGTACACCATTTTTTTCCTCTGCTTTCCTGTAGCACCTACAGAGGATATCATACCGTATAAGCGCAGCTTTTCCGTAAGTGAAATCACAAAGCTGTTGCGGATGCAGAAGACGGCGGATATTATAATAATCATCATTGCCACCGCTGCCATGGAATAAATCATATTCATAGTGCTTTCCGAAAAGCGAAACAGCTCCCACCTTATCAGTGAATTATTTCTCTCCAGATACTCGGCAACCCCTGTCAGTTCCCTGCGCTCCTGCATACTTATAACTCCGTCACTAAAAAGCTCCTCACAAACCGATTCGGGTATTCCCATAAGTCCCGCCGTCACCTGTATATGATTTATAAGTTCCTTCTTCGTATATGTTGCATACACGTTCACCTTTTCATGAGCCTTAAGCTCACCCATCCCGGTAATCACCGTATACCCCGGCGCCGTATACTGCTCCACCGTATAATTCGGGCGCCCCATAATGCCTACGACGGTATATTCTTTTTTCTCCATAGGAATAAAGGTCTCCTTATTACCAGAGTAGGGATTTTGCTGTTCCAGAGCATAGCCGTCCGTAGTCTCCCGTCTGCCCAGACTCAAGCTGAGCGTGTCGCCTATTTTTAATTTGACGCCGCCATTATTGCGGATATGGCTGGAAATCACAATCTCGCTTTCGTTTTCCGGCATTCTGCCGTCTGTCAACCGCAGACCTGCCGACTTTACACTACTTTCATCATATGCGCAGACATACAAATAAGGTTTATCCTCATTTATACACCCTTCCAAAGGCGCGTAACCCAGTACAACACCATATCCGAGCCTTTCAATATTCTGGTTATTCTCAAAATACTTTAAATCGTCCGCTGCCACCCCTTGAAATAAATAATGAAAATCTCCGCTCGTCTGCTTCTCATGCGCAATTGCGCTTTCCCGCATGCTCTCCGCCATATTGGCAACCGCCGTCAACAGTGCTGTTGCAAGAATAATTCCTATTATAGTCACCGCCGTGCGCTTACGATTCTTTTTTAAAGAGCGGTATGTCAATTTCTTTAACACATTCATACCTCCACCCCGCTCTTTCTGTCATTCAATATACACCCATCCTCAATAATAAGCACCCTGTCCGCCTGCTTGGCAATTTCCAAATCATGTGTGATCATCACGATTGTCTGTTTGTACTGCCTATTGGAAAGCTTTAACAGCTCCACAATCTCGTCGCTTGCTTTTTTGTCCAGATTTCCCGTAGGCTCGTCCGCCAAAAGAATTGCCGGTCTGTTCATCATAGCTCTTCCGATAGCTACTCTCTGCTGCTGTCCACCTGACAGCTCATTGGGAAGATGCATTAGACGCTTGGCCAAACCCAGCGTTTCTGTCAATTCCTTAAAGTATTCCTTGTCAGGCTTTTTTCCGTCCAGTTCACAAGGCAGTGTCATATTCTCTTCCACATTCAGCACCGGAATCAGATTGTAGAATTGATAAATCAAGCCGACCTGTCTTCTCCTAAAAATCGCCAATTTGTCATCGTTTAGCTTGTAAATATCCTTATCCTCAATCAACACTCTGCCGGAAGTAGGTCTGTCAACTCCGCCCAACATATGGAGAAGCGTGGACTTTCCGCTGCCTGAGCTTCCTACAATCGCCACAAACTCTCCCCGTTCCACTGAAATATTCACGTCATTTACTGCGTCAACTCGATTTTCTCCCTTGCCGTATACCTTCACCAAATGTTCTGTCCTCAAAATCTCCATGTCCTCAGTTCATCCTTTCTTTACCGAAATTACTTTTTCGACTTTATTGTATAAAGCTTGAGTGACATTTCCGTGACATTTTCAAATTTTTAACGTTATAATTCATCTTTGCCGCACGCTCTCAATGTTCCTATTTTATCAATTTTATAAAAAATACCGTTCCCTCTCCTTCTTTGGATTCCACAGTTATATAGCCTCTTTGCCGCTCTACGATTTCCTTTGCAAGCGCCAGTCCAATGCCGACACTCTCCTCCTTTGCATATCTGCCCGTTCGATTCTCAGCTCCTGACTTCCTTTGATAAAATCTTTCAAAAATATGCTTCTGTTCCTCTACCGGAATTCCCTCTCCGCAATCCCTTATTGATACCATGGTATATACCGTATTATCCTGTACCTTTATATCAATCTGTGCGTTTTCCGGACTGTGCTCAATTGCGT
Source organism: Bacillota bacterium (assembly GCA_009177215.1). GTDB lineage: Bacteria > Bacillota > Clostridia > Lachnospirales > Lachnospiraceae > Acetatifactor. Next base: position 884 of record WFLY01000050.1, on the reverse strand, counting down.
TCTTCACAATATTAGTAAACGCCTCCTTCAGCCAGTGATAATCACCTGTAATTGTAATCTCCTGCGTGATATTCAAATACAGTGTAATCTGCTTTAAATCCGCCATAATCTCCAAATTATCCGCAACCTCATGTAACAGAGTTTTAAGCGCTATCTCCTTATATTCCAGCTCCACGGCGCCGGCATCCAGTCTGGACAATTTTAAAAGGGTTGTGACCAACCATGTAATGCCGGTAAGCTGTCTGGTTATCTCTTGAAAAAACTGCCTTCTGACAGTCTCGCTCATATTCGTACTTTCCGAAAGATTATCTACCAACACCATCACAGAAGTAATAGGTGTTTTCAGTTGATGAGAAATATCCGACACCGAATCCGCCAGCGCAAGCTTTTGTTTTTTCGCGTAATCAGCTTGTTCCTTCAAAAGAACCGTCAGCTTATACAATTCATTTTTCAGTGCGCTCAGTTCGTCATCTGTATTGTCTTTTATTTCTAAGGCGTATTCTCCCTGTTCCAGCTTCTGCATATAGGTAGACAGCCTATTGATTTTACTCTGGCGTTTTTGCAGATAATAAATCACACATCCAAAAACTCCCGCACAAAAAAAGAGCATATTCAGATTAAAAAACATAAGGCTTTGACGCAATCTTTTCTCCTGAGCGGCAAAAGTATCATTATCTAAGAAAATGCCATAATGCTCCAAAATTTCCTGTCCCTTTTCTTCATTTCCTAATCCATTTAAAAGCTGTACCCATTCTTCCTCTCGAATGTCAGGATACAGCTCTTTTACATTGCCAAAAAAGGTCATGAACCTTTGATTGTTTTCTGCTCGCATTTTATGGCAAAGCCCAATTTGCACAATATTACCCACAACAAATGCCAACAAA
>WFLY01000152.1 GCA_009177215.1 Bacillota bacterium | reverse complement strand
GACGTTTGTATCAATATAATAGACTTATTCGGGGAACCACAAGTGGGCAGACGCTTCAAGGGAATTATATGGCTGCAGGGCTTTATCAATTTTCCGGAGGAAATATAAGCTGATATAACACATTGGTTTTTAGTGGCGTAACGCATATTTCTATTATGACGGAAATATCGCATAGCATAATTTAATTAGTTGAATGGCTTGCTTTTAGTAAGTTTTTCATATAAGTCCTCGTAGCTCAGGGGATAGAGCACTCGCCTCCTAAGCGAGGGGTCGGACGTTCAAATCGTCTCGGGGACGTTGGAAAGCATTGAAAACACTGGATTTTTCAATGCTTTTCTTTTTTTCTTAAGAGAAACCGGGAATCAGAGAACTTTAAATTGTTAAAACTCTCTCAAACAGAAAAGTCTAACCTTTTGGCTAGTTTACTTTTACTGTCTTAGTCGGGTATAATATATTTCTCGTAACGTTTGCTTGTATTGTTTTGGATATTCTTTACATTATTGCATTGGACTATCGGAACATTCTGCCGGAAATGTTTGTAAAATTCCTTTGTAAGAGTTACCTTGTAACTTTAGAAGGTGTGGCATTATGCGGACTGTTTTATGAACCGCAAAATGGTATAATAATATCAGACAAAAATTATACAGTGGAGAGGAAAACATAATGAGAAAACATATTCTAATAGTCGATGACGATGAAGAGCTTTCTTTTATAATCAGCGAAATGCTGGGGAGCTACGGATACGAGGTAAGTCATGCGGCAAATGCAGCAGCAGCTTTTGATATGCTGTCCGAAAACAAATATCATCTTGTGTTGCTTGACATAAATCTCCCCGAAACGACGGGGTTTGAGATCTGCAGAGAGCTTAGAAAGGAGTCAAGCGTTCCCGTGATTTTCGCGAGCGCACGCACAAGCGAAACCGATCGCATTACGGGATTCGACATAGGCGGCGACGATTATCTTCCGAAACCGTATTCCATGAAAGAGCTTTTGTCGCGCGTGAACGCGCTTATCCGCCGAGCATACGGCTACGCGGAGGAAGAAAAAATCGTGATCTTCGGCGGTGTAAGCGTCAATATTACCTCGCGAACAGTTATCAAAAACGGCGAAACAGTTTCACTCTCCCTGCGCGAATTTGACTTATTGGCATATTTGTGCGAACACAAAAACACCGCTATCCCGAAAGACAAGCTGCTCGCCGAGGTATGGGGTGCTTTCTCGATCGTAGAGCCGTCCACGCTTACCGTGCATATACGCTGGCTGCGCGAGAAATTGGAGGACGAACCAGCAAATCCCAAATACATCAAAACGGTTTACAAAGTCGGGTATATTCTGGAGGTGAGCGAGTGAAAAAGCGAATTATTTCGGTTACAATTTTATTTTCGGTTGCCATGATTTTGCTTTCGGTCGGGCTTTATTTTAAATCAAAAAGCGTAAATTTTGAGGACGAAAAGTCGGAATATATTGTCGCTTTAAACGAAATAACACATCTTAACGAAAGCGGAAATTACGCTTTGGCAAGCGACAAAATCAATGCATTACAGGAAAATATGCGCGATGCCGAAAATCAAAAAAGCGACGCTTTCGCTATTCCGATTTTGTGCGGAGTAAGCGTGCTGTTTTTTGTGACTGCGTTCGGTTACACTTATTTTGCGATATTGCGTCCTTTCGAGAAAATGAAAGATTTCGCGGCAAAAATTTCCGCGGGAGATTTTGACGTTCCGCTGAAATTTGAGCGCACAAATTATTTCGGCGAGTTTACATGGGCGTTCGACAGTATGCGAAACGAAATCAAAAAATCCCGCGAAAGCGAAAAAGAAGCTATCGAAAACAACAAAACCGTTATCGCCACGCTTTCGCACGACATAAAAACCCCGATAGCGTCCATTAGAGCCTACGCCGAGGGCTTGTCCGCAAATATGGACAGCTCTTACGAAAAGCGCGAAAAATATCTCGGCGTAATTACGAAAAAATGCGACGAGGTTGTGCGGCTTACGAACGATTTGTTTTTGCACTCAATCTCCGATTTGGACAAGCTGAAAATCGCTCCCAAAAGGATAGAAATTTGCTCTTTTATCGAGAACGTTGTAAGCGAAATTTCCGCCGATCGCGAGGACGTTATTTTCCGGAGGCCGAGTTTTAAATCGCAAGTTCTCGCTGATAAAAACAGGCTATGTCAGCTTTGCGAAAATATAATCAACAACGCGCGAAAGTATGCCAAAACGGATATCGATGTGTTTTTTACAAAAGACAATGACTGTGTAACTCTGCATTTTCGCGATTACGGAGCGGGAATCCCCGATGAAAATATGCCGTTTATTTTCGACAAATTTTACCGAGGAAGCAACTGCGGAAACGAGCAGGGCTCGGGACTCGGGCTTTATATAGTTAAATACATTGCGGAGAAAACAGGCGGAAAGGTGGCTTTGGAAAATCATTCACGCGGACTTGAGGTGAAGGTCACTTTGCCGATGATACTACAAGTGTCAATACACAACAATAAAACGAAATTATGAGGTGAGTTTTATATTTTAAAAACAGATGTTCTGCGGTTAAACGAAACATCAGTAAATGTGTCATGTCGTTTAAGAATGGAATTGTTTGAATAATTGGGCAAAATCAATAAAGNTTTGATAAGTTGGGTAATATTTCAAGAAGAAANGTTTGTTGCAATCNNATCTTTAGGTCTATTTTCCCGTATTCCTTATAAAGAAAATTTAAAGAGAGTCAGAGGGCTATATATTAAACATATACTTCTCCTTGGTTCAGAAAGCAAGGTTTTGCAAATCAAATTTTAGATTGGATTATTGAATATTCCAAAAAGAATAATATAGAGCGATTATGGCATAACAGCAGTGAACAAGGAATGGATATTTTTACAAAGCGGGGATTTATAGAAATTAACAATGGAATGGAGTTATTCTTATAACAATATCTTTTCTGTTACTTTCCGAGAAAACAATGCAAAAAATTTTCAAATCTCTTAAGGACTTCTTAATATTCTTTTGTGGTAAAATAGGATTATAAAAAAAGAAAGGGCGAATTAAAATGAAAAATGCTGTTTTATCGGCAAAAGAATTATGCAAGAGCTTTGCGCATAACGGAGGGCAAGTCCATATTTTGCAGCACGTTGACTTCGATCTGTACGAGGGAGATTTCACCGTGGTAATGGGAGCTTCCGGTTCGGGAAAATCCACGCTGCTATACGCTTTAAGCGGTATGGACAGAGCCGCGGCGGGCGAGGTTTTCTACAACGGCAAGGATATTGTCAAGATGAAGGAAAGCGAGCTTGCGAAGCTCCGCTATACGGATTTCGGGTTTATTTTCCAGCAAATGCATCTTGTCAGCAATCTTACGCTTTTTGAGAACGTCGCAGTATCGGGGTATTTAAATAAGAGCAAGTCTTCCGCGGACGTTAAAAGCCGCGCCGACAAGCTCCTCGCGCAGATGTCGGTATCTCACATAAAGAACCACTTGCCGTCGCAGGTCTCGGGCGGCGAGCAGCAGCGGTGCGCTGTTGCCAGAGCCGTTATAAACTCGCCGAAGATACTCTTTGCCGACGAACCGACGGGCGCGCTCAACCGCAAGAACGCAGCGGACGTTCTCGATTTGTTGACGGCTTTAAACAAGGACGGGCAGAGCGTACTGATGGTAACTCATGATATGCGGGCGGCGCTCCGCGCTAACAGAATTCTGTACATTTCGGACGGAAAAATAATCGGCGAGCTTACCTTGCCGCCGTATAGACCCGAGGACGAAAAGTCGCGCGAAACGCAGGTAAACGCTTGGCTTACCTCGCTTGAATGGTGAGGTGGAATATGGAAATTTTGACTTTACTTAAAGCGAATATCAAGAAGAAAAAGGGCACGTTTATCAGCGTCACGTTTCTTATGGTGATAATCTCGGCGGTTATGACCTCGCTTATATCCGTGCGGGATAACTACCAAAACGCCGTGAAAGCGGCTCTGAAAAGCGAAGCGGTCTGCGACGTTCAGCTTGCTTTTCCGATGTCCGCGCTGACCGATGAAATGCGTTCGGTTATCGAAAGCTCGGAGTTTGTCAGCGATGTGGAATATTTTGATTTTCTGCGACCCGACTCGGTAAAAAAAGACGGCAGCGATACTGACGACGGCGATAATCTGAAAACCGCGCTGAGCGGTCTCAGATTCTACAAGGACGACTTAAGCGGTCTTGAAAGCGGGCAGAGGACAATAAATGACGGCGAGATATACGTTCCGCTCGGACATAAATCCGTCTACAAATGCGAGATCGGCGACAAGTTTACCGCAAGGTTTGGTGACCGAACGTACGATTTTACGCTGAAGGGCTTTGTGGAGGAGCCTATGGGCGGAGCATCGACCTTCAGCGGAAGCTGGCTGTTTATAAGCGACGGCGATCTCGATAGGATAACCGAGGAGTGCAAACCGTCTTCAACAGCCGAAAAGTCTTGGGAGAGGGTTGTGGCGCGTATCAAAAAGCCTGAAAGCTATAATAGATCTATGACAAAGCTCGCTCGCGAGCTGACGCTGGAGCTTAAGGAGAAAACGGGCTATATAGTGACTGGTATCTTTACAAGTGACGACGCGTACAAATTTACGGTTATGCTCCCCGACATTCTTATAAATATGGCGCTGGTTTTCGCGGCGTTTTTGTTCGTTATCGTGCTTGTCGTTATGAGCCACAGTATTGGCGCGGAGATCGAAACGGACTATGTGACGATAGGTATCCTCAAAGCTCAAGGCTTTGGCAGCGGGAAGATACGCGCGCTTTTTATCTGGCGGTATTTACTGGCGCAGTTTATCGGAATAATTGTCGGCTGTATCGCGGCGGTTCCGATAGAAAAAGCCATCAGTCGAATTTGTATGCAAAGCACGGGCATTTTTCCGAACAAGAATGTTTCCGTGGGAAAAGCCGCGCTGTTTATGCTGACGATCTTGGCGGTCTGCACGGTTTTGATCTTGATAAGAACGCGCAAAGCCGCAAAAATATCTCCCGTCCGCGCGATCTCGGGCGGCAAAGAGGAAATTTATTTCAACAGCCGGCTTCAAGCGCCGATCTCCAAAAAGGCGCTTTCGGCGAGCCTCGCGTTCAGGCAGATAACGTCGGGCTTCGGCAGGTACGTCGGGGCGCTTCTGATAGTCGGCATACTCACGTTCTTTATGATAACAGTCAACCTTATTGGGAATATACTTTCCTCAAAAACCGCGCAGGTGGCAATGGGACTGTACACTCCGAATTTGGAGATATTGCCCGACGAGAGCACGGAAAAATCCGTCGAGGAAACGGAAGCGGCAATGGCTGAAGCGGAAAAAATCGTCGACAGCAAAGAGGGCGTTTACAATAAGCTCTATCGCAACAACGCTATGCTGTTCTACGACGGCGACAGTATTCTCTGCAAGATCTACAAGTATTCCGAGCAGATGGACAACATCTTAAAGGGCAGAGCGCCCCGTTACGACAACGAAATGCTGATAACCGAAATAGTCGCGGAGGCTTACGATCTGAAAATTGGCGACAAAATGCGGCTGGCGTACAAGGAAAACGAGGAGGAATTCATCATCACGGGATTTTTCCAGAAAACCAACGATGGCGGCATGGTGCTGGGAATGAGCTTTGACAGCGCGGATAAGCTGGGCGTTCCGCATAACAATCTGGAGCTTGGATATATGTTCGATGATCTATCGAAGCTTAGCGATATAAAGCGGGAGCTTGACGAAAAGCTTGGCGATACCTTGACGACCGTGATCTACGATAGCATAGACGACTCGGGCGGCATAGCGTACACCTCTCTCGTGAACGCAATGCAGGCGTTTATCTATGTTTTCTCCCTGATTTTCGCGTTCGTGGTGGTGAGAATGGTCGTGTCGAAAGCGTTTACCCACGAGCGCACCGACATCGGTATCTACAAGGCGGTGGGCTTTACCTCCGACAAGCTGCGGCTGGGCTTCGCCGTGAGGTTCGCGATAACGGCGGTATTGGGCGCGGCTTTGGGCGCGGCGCTCAGCGCGTTCGCCTCGCAGCCCGTTCTCACGCTTTCGTTCAGAATGATCGGAGTTACCAAGCTTTACTGCGACTTCACACCACGGACGGTGGTTTTGCCCGTGGTCTTTATGGGAATAGCATTTTTCGCGTTCGCGTTCCTTTTATCCGCAAAGATCAAACGCGTCAAGATTCGAGAACTTGTGACAGAATAAATTTTACAGCCGGCTTCTTTCGAGGCCGGCTGTTTGCCGAATATGACCGGTTGGTGTGTGCCCATATGTGAGGTTTACAGTTATATGTATGTGTTGATATTTATACAAAAAAGAAAGAGTACAAGAATAAAGTACAGAAATATGAACTTACTGCATTGGCGGGTATGCTGCTTATTTATATCCTGCCGCTTGATTACAGGCTCGCCGAAGATGGGATTACAATTATCTATACCTATGGAGCCAGCGTTATAGCAACCTATATTTTTGCGGTAGGCTTTCTAGTCATCAATTTTTGCCTTATAAAGAAAGAGAAAAGCAGAATCAATCCGGTAAGACGGGAAGCCGTACAGCTTTGGATGACGATATGGATAGGAGCATCATTATTACAATTTTTTGACGAAGACTTATTGATTGTAGGCTATATGTCAGCTATTGGAATGGTGATCCTTTATTTAAAACTGGAAAATCCAGAAACAAACTTGAATAGGCAGTCGGGAATGTTCAACCATAGCGCATTGATGCAATATACCAGACAGCTTTTTGGAAAGGAACAGTCGTTTGCTGTATTAGCGCTTGTTGAAAAAGTATGCCGTATGATAAAGGAAAGGAACATTCAACAGTACGGGCTGCATTATTTGGAAATCAATTTATCCGTTGTGCAGTGCGCATATGAGCAGCTGGCAGAAGAGTTTATACATATTATGGAAAAATACGAGATTTCTACGGAACAGATCAATTTGGAAATTACAGAATCGGTATCACTTGATGCAAAATCCGTGTTGTTAAATAATATGGAAAAGCTGATGGCATACGGTGTCCGGTTTTCGTTGGATGATTTCGGAACAGGACAGTCCAATCTGAATTACATTGTAGATATGCCGGTAGATATCGTGAAGTTTGACAAGGATATGACAACAGCATATTTTGAAAGCCCAAAAGCCAAATATGTTATGGATAATGCGATCAGTATGATACATGGGATGAACCTTGAAATTGTTTCTGAGGGGATTGAGACAAAAGAACAGTACCATACCATGAAAGAATTAGGAATCAGCTATATACAGGGTTACTATTTCTCAAAACCTTTAGCAGAAGATGATTTTTGGAATTTTATCTGCGAACGGAATTTCCATAAATTATAAGCATTTTATGGGAATGGCGTAGTTTCTAAAATGTAAAAGCCATGGAGTTGTTTTACAAGGCAAAATATGTTATGATTTTTTCACAAAATTACTTTTGCTGCAAAACAGGGTGATTGGGTGAGAATCATTATGAAACGGAGGAGCAGGTTATGAATTTAGTGATTACTATGAGTCGTAGGTTTGGAACGGGCGCCAGTATGATTGCGGAGGAATTGTCTAAAAAGCTTCAAGTACCTGTATACGATAAGGCATATATTGAAGACAAACTGGAAGATTATAATCATGATTTTCAGTCCGAGTCGAAAGTGATAAAGGAGCTGGCGAAGCAGCCATGCATTATTTTGGGACGCTGCGCTTCCGAGATTTTGGAGGATCAGGTAAACGTATTTAACGTGTATATCTGTGCGGATAAGGAAGACCGTATTCGGCGCATTATGAAGAAGGAAAATTTATCCTATGATGCCGCGAAAGAGCTTCTTGAAAAGAACGACCGGGAGCGGTCGGAATATTATTTTGAAAATACCGATAAGGTGTGGGGTGATGTTAGCAATTACCATATGATTTTAGATACCACCGCTCTGGGAATTGAGAACTGCGCGGATATTTTAATTAAGTATTTTGAGAGAATTGAAGTTATATAATTAAAATACATCAATAAATTAATTGATTTACAATATTTTATATCAAAAAATAAATCATTTGATATTCATATACAACTNTGATATTTATTTTTTANAATCCCCGTTTTNATTAATAAAANTGNGGNNTTTTATTTAAACANTANTNAATANGGATTANAAAGCATTNAAATAAATNAATTNAATAGATANAANTANTACTTGTTCATAAAATAATACTGTGATAGTATATAACACACATTGATAAAAAATAACAACAGCTGTAATATTTACAAATTAATGTAAAGATTGTTTGGTATTTGGACTTATCCTCGCAAGGGGAGAGTCATGTAGGAAAGGTGTGGATATTATCATGGAAAAAGTAAAGGTAAGTGAAAAGTATGGAAAAACTTATTTTATGCCCCCGGAGGTGACATATGACTGGGTAAAGAAGGAGAGTATTGAAAAGGCTCCAATCTGGTGCAGTGTGGATTTGAGAGACGGTAATCAGGCGTTGGTGGAGCCTATGTGCCTTGAGGATAAATTGGAATTCTTTAAAATGCTTGTTCAGATTGGATTTAAGGAGATTGAAGTGGGATTTCCCGCATCCTCCGACACGGAATATAATTTTATCCGTGNTTTGATAGAGAAGGATATGATTCCGGAGGATGTGACCATTCAGGTGCTGACTCAGGCCAGAGAGCATATTATACGCAAGACCTTTGAGGCGGTGAAGGGTGCTCCTCACGCAGTAGTACATTTGTATAATTCCACTTCTGTGGAGCAGAGAGAACAGGTTTTTAAGAAAGATAAGGAATCTATCAAACGGCTTGCCGTGGACGGAGCTAAGATGTTAAAGAAGCTTGCCGATGAGACAGAGGGCAATTTCACATTCGAGTACAGCCCCGAAAGTTTTTCCCAGACAGAGGTAGACTATGCATTGGAGGTATGTAATGAAGTGCTTAACGTATGGCAGCCGAATCCTGAGCACAAGGCAATTATCAATCTGCCTACCACGGTTCAGGTGGCAATGCCCCATGTGTTTGCGGCACAGGTGGAATACATGCACAAGCATTTGAATTATCGAGAAAACGTAGTGCTTAGTGTACACCCTCACAATGACAGGGGCTGCNGCATNAGTGATGCGGAGTTTGGAGTNTTGGCTGGCGCTGACAGGGTGGAAGGAACCTTATTTGGCAATGGTGAGAGAACTGGTAATGTGGACATTGTAACCCTTGCCATGAATATGATCTGCCATGGCGTGGAGAGCGGGCTTGATTTTTCCAAGATTATGGAGGTCAGAGACGCTTATGAGCGCTTTACTCACATGAAGGTGCATGAGAGAACGCCCTATGCGGGAGATTTGGTGTTTACTGCATTTTCAGGCTCCCATCAGGACGCTATTAGTAAGGGTATGACTTGGCTGAAGGAGGGAAAGAGCGGCAAACGCTGGGATGTTCCCTATCTGCCCATTGACCCTGCCGACGTGGGAAGGGAGTATGAATCGGATGTGATTCGTATTAACAGCGTTTCCGGAAAGGGCGGTGTTGCCTTCGTACTGAAGCAGCAGTTTGGGTTTTCCCTGCCTGCGGCAATGAAAGAAGAGGTTGGGTATTTAGTAAAGGGCGTTTCCGATAAGAGGCATCAGGAGCTTTTACCCAAAGAGATTTACTCTATATTTGAAGCATATTATATTCAGCCCAGAGAAATATTCGATATTCCGGAATGTCATTTTAAGCAGGTAAACGGCATTCAGGCTGAGGTGACTATGGAACAAAAGGGAGAGTGCAGAATTATCCGCACAGGCGGAAACGGACGTCTGGATGCGGTAAGTAATGCCATCAAGAATTTTTTCGGTATCAGCTATGAACTTTCGGTATATGAGGAACATGCTATTTCCAAGGGTTCCTCCTCCAGAGCGGCAGCTTATGTTGCAATCATGCATGACGGAAAGCCTTATTGGGGTGTGGGTGTAGATGAGGATATTATCAAAAGCTCCATTGCGGCACTGGTGTCCGCTGCGAATAAGCTTGCCAAGGAGCAGCACATCACCGCAGGAAGGGAGGAGAGAATTGTGGAAATCATCAGCTTTATTCAGAAGAATTATGTTGATGTGACTTTAGATATGCTGTCGGATTCCTTTCACCTTTCCAAGCCCTATCTTTCCAAATATATTAAGGAAAAGGCAGGCATGACCTTTCAGGATGTGGTGAGAGAAGAGCGCATGAGACGCGCCAAAAGTATGTTGAAGGAAACTTCTCAGACGGTGGAAACGATTGCCGCTAATGTGGGCTATGAAAATGTAGAGCATTTTAACCGTCTGTTTAAAAAGGCTTACGGCGTGACGCCTGTGCAATATAAGAGGCAGATATAGGAAAATAAACAAATAATTGAATTATAAAATTTTATTTGAAAAAAAGAAAGTGAAAAANATGTGANATGTCNTCACATTTCTATTGNAATACTGTAAGATANAGNGGTATGTANACAAATATGTTTTNTTGACCGGAATGGGAATTTCGGAGGAGAATCAATATAGGAAGGAGACATTTTGCTATGTCTAAAAATGATAAGGCAACACAGAATACTGGGCAGGAAAAGGTTATGACTAAATATGACCGTAAGATGCAAAAGCGCAAGGAGGAAAAGGAAAAAGAAAAGAAGGAAAAGTTCATAGGCACGGTAATCGGAATTGTCATTGCGGCAGCCCTTGCCTGCTGGGTAATATCTCTTCCCTTGAAAACTTATTTTACACTGCACAGTGCTTTTGTGAATATTGGCGGCGAAGATATTACCAAGGTCGAATTTGATTATAATTACTATCAGATACAGTCAAATTATATTAGTCAGAATAGTACATTATTGTCCTATTATGGCGGAATTGATACGGATAGTGATTTCTCTCAGCAAATGTATTCCGATACTATGACATGGGGTGATTATTTTCAGGAGCTTACCGTGGATAATATTATCCGCAGTAAGTCTTTGAAGGCGGAGGCTGATGCCGCAGGCTTTACCTATGATACCACGGAGGAGTACAAGCAGTTTGAGGAGACTGTAAAGGAAGCGGCATCTCTTGCAGGCGTTTCCGCGAAAGAATATTTGAAGGAGCTTTACGGTCCTTACGCAACTATGGGCAGAATTTCCGATTATGTGAAGGAAGCCATGGTCATTACTGCATATTATAATCAAATGGTAGAAGAAAAAGCGCCTACGGATGATGAGATTCAGACTTACTATGAAGAGAATAAGGATTCCTATGATTCTGTAGATTATCGTGTGACCACAATAAACGCAGAGCTTCCCACTGAACCCACGGAGTTGGCTGACCAAACGGACGAGGCGGCTTCGGAGTCTTCTGAAGAGACAACTTATGTACCTTCCGAAGCAGAGGTCCAGAAAGCTATGGCAGATGCCAAAGCGTTGGCGGATGAGGCAGAAGCTAAGATTGCTACCGATGGTGATTTAAGGGAAAACGTGAAGAAGACAAGCGCTGTTTCACTGATTCGCGATTGGCTTTTTGACAGTTCCAGAAAGGCAGGAGATACCACTGTCTTAGAAGATACCAACGGAAATAAGTACTATGTTCTTGGATTTGTTAAGAGATATTTGGACGAGACACCATCAGCCGATTTAAGAGTTGTCATGCTGGAAAATAAAACAGAGCAGGAAGCTCAGGATATCTTAAATGAGTGGAAGAATGGTAATGCCACTGAGGAAGGCTTTGCAGACCTATGTGATAAATATAGTATAGATACCAGTGTTGAAGGCGGTTTTTATGAAGAGCTCACCAAGACAGGTATGCAGGAAATCCTTGCAAGCTGGGTATTTGCTGCGGAGCGTGCTACGGGAGATACCGAAATAATACAGATGGACGATACCTATACCTATATACTGTATTATGTAGGAACTAACAGCCCTGAGTGGAAGCTGGATATTAAGAATACCTTGACTTCCGAGAATATGTCGGCATATATTGAGGAAATCAGTGCGGATTGTGAGGTAAAGGATTCTAAGGGAAATTTGAAATATATTGAGATTCGCGCACAGGAAGAAGCTGCTGCCAAGGCATCCGCAGAGGCAGCGGGTACGGAATCTTCAGATGAAGCAGAATTCTCTGACGAAGCAGAGGAGGAGTCATAGGATTCCCAATCAATGCAGACAGGTAGAATAGATACGGAGTAAAGATTGGTGGTAATTGCCACCATTGATATGTAAATTTTTAGTGGCAGTGCAGCTTAAAATGCTGCCTGCCACTTTTAATCAGGGTAAATCTTCCCAATTTTAAAAGTATCGGTAACAGGCATCAGATAAGAAAGGAAATACGAGGAAATGAAAGTTTTAGGTATGAGTCAACAGGAAAAAAGAGAATACATGCTAAATGAACCGGTTCCTCATCTGGTATGTCAGATGGCGGTGCCTACGATTATTAGTATGTTGGTTACGTCTTTTTATAATATGGCTGATACCTTTTTTGTGGGAAAAATCAATACACAGGCAACTGGCGCTGTGGGAGTTGTTTTTTCGGTTATGGCTCTGATACAGGCATGCGGTTTTTTCTTCGGTCATGGTTCCGGAAATTATATTTCCCGGAAGCTGGGGGCGGGGGATTTTGAATCTGCAAACAAAATGGCAGCAAACGGTTTTTTTCTTGCTTTTATAACGGGAACTGTTATCAGTGCCTTAGGAATTATTTTTCTGGAACCACTGGCAACACTGTTAGGCTCTACACCGACGATTCTTCCTTATACAAAGGATTACATGAGGTTAATCCTGATAGGCGCCCCTTTTATGATGTCCTCGCTGGTACTTAATAACCAGCTGCGTTTTCAGGGAAGTGCATCGTATGCCATGGTGGGTATTGTGACAGGGGCGGTTATTAATATTGCATTGGACCCGATTCTTATTTTTAGCTGTAACATGGGAGTTGCAGGCGCTGCTTTTGCAACACTTTTAAGTCAAATAGTGAGTTTTACTCTGTTAATTTTCATGAGTAGGAAGGGTGGGAATATTTGTGTCCGTTTCCGAAATTTTTGCCCTAATTGGTATTACTTGAAAGAAATTTTCCGTGGAGGATTCCCGTCTTTATGCAGACAAGGCTTGGGCAGTGTGGCACAGATTTGTCTAAACAGAGCGGCAGGCATATATGGCGGCGTCTATGGAGAAGCCTACGGAGATGCCGCAATTGCGGCAATGTCCATTGTAAACAGGGTGGTCATGTTTGCCAATTCGGCATTAATCGGTTTTGGACAGGGCTTCCAGCCTGTCTGCGGTATGAATTATGGGGCAAAAAAGTACGAGAGAGTTCGTCAGGCATTTATTTTTTGTGTAAAGTATGCGGTTGCATTTTTAATAGTAGTTTCTCTGATAGGGTTTATTTTTGCAGGACCTATCGTGTCTGTTTTTAGAAAAGCAGATGCGGACGTTACTGAAATCGGTACGCTGGCGCTGCGATTAAACTGCCTGACCTTTCCGCTGAATGCATGGATTGTTATGAGCAATATGATGCTGCAATCAATTGGAAAAGCATTTAAGGCATCGGTTGTTGCCGCGGCAAGACAGGGCTTGTTTTTTCTTCCGTTTATCTGGATACTTCCTGTATTTACCGGTCTTTTAGGAGTGCAGATGTGTCAGGCATGGGCAGATGCCTGCTCTTTCCTGCTTGCCGTGCCGTTGGGAATCAGTGTGTTGAGAGANATGAAAAAGGCGGANGACTGAGCTGNATTCCTNATAATTCAAGNTGTTCCCTNTGNACNATNATGATNGAATTACTGTANATGAAAATAGCAGATAACCTNTAACATAGTCTCAGCAGNGCTGNGCCATTNAAGGCAGTGAGNAAACGAGGGTATTTATGAAAGAGAAAGTATTAGTATTGGATATAGACGGCACATTAACCAACTCCAAGAAGGAGATTACTTCGGCAACAAAGCAGGCAATACAGGATATATTAAAAAAGGGACATAAGGTCATTCTTGCTTCAGGTCGCCCGACTCCCGGTATGCGCCGTTATGAGAAGGAACTGGAGCTAGAAAGTTTTGGCGGTTATCTTTTATCCTTCAACGGGGCAAAGGTAGTGGAATGCCGCACCGGTGAAATTGTTTATCAAAGACTGCTGTCGCTGTCCATGATTCCCAGCCTGTACGGCTATGCCAGAAATAATGGCTGCGGGTTGATTACTTACCTTGGAGACACAGTGATTTCGGCTTTTCCGCCGGATGAATATGTTGAGCTGGAAGCGAGAATCAATGGACTACCTATAAGTACAGTAGATAATTTTAAGGATTTTGTGGATTTTGAAATTAATAAATGCCTGCTTACGGCTCCGCCGGATAAAGCGGCAGTATTTGAGCAGGAATTACGGGAAAAATATAAAGAGGTAGCAAGCGTGTACCGCTCAGAGCCGTTTTTTATAGAGATAATGCCTAAGAATGTGGATAAAGCAACTTCTCTGGACAGAATGCTGGAGGTTATCGGTATGTCCAAGGAGGCTGTTGTCTGCTGCGGAGACGGCTTTAACGATATTTCTATGATAAAATATGCGGGTGTGGGTGTAGCAATGGGTAATGCGCAGCCTGCCGTCAAGGAAGCGGCGGATTATATTACCGCTACCAATGATGAGGACGGTCTTGTGGAGGTAATCAATCGTTTCATTTTATAAGGATATGGTGACTGCATGAGGATAGAAATTCCCCAAAAGGCAAAATATATTATAAAGACAATTATGGATGCAGGTTTTGAAGCGTATGTTGTTGGCGGCTGTGTGAGAGATTCTGTTTTAGGCAGAAAGCCGGAGGATTGGGATATTACCACCTCGGCTAAGCCTGAGCAGATAAAGGCTCTGTTTCCCCGTACCATAGATACGGGAATTCAGCATGGTACGGTGACGGTCATGTTAGACAGGGAAGGATTTGAGGTCACCACCTACCGCATTGACGGAAAATATGAGGACAGCAGGCATCCCAAGGAAGTAACGTTTACTCCCAATCTGGCAGAGGATTTGAAACGCAGAGACTTCACGATAAACGCCATGGCATACAACGAGGAGACAGGTTTGGTGGATATTTTTGGCGGCATGGAGGATATTCGCAGGAAAATGATTCGTTGTGTAGGAGCCGCTGAGGAACGTTTTAGCGAGGACGCACTTCGTATGATGAGAGCGATTCGTTTTTCCGCGCAGTTGGGTTATACAATAGAGGGAAATACTTTGGAGGCTATTAAAGCCTTGGCGCCTCATTTACGGCAGATTAGTGCGGAGCGTATTCAGGTGGAGCTGACAAAGCTGCTTATCTCCGGACATCCTGATTATCTTAGGACAGCATATGACGCTGGTGTCACAAATATAATTTTACCGGAATTCGATAAGGTAATGAGGACAGAGCAAAATCACCCGCACCATAAATACAGCGTGGGGGAGCATATTTTATATTCGCTGACTCAAATACCGGCCGGGAAGGTTCTTCGTCTTGCCATGCTTTTTCATGACATCGGTAAGCCTGAGACGATAAGCGTTGATAATAAAGGGATTACTCATTTTCATGGACATGCGGCAGTCAGCGAGGAGATGACAAAGGCAATTTTGAGAAGGCTTCGATATGACAATGACACTGTCTTTATGGTGAGCAGGTTGGTTCGTTATCATGATTACGGCAACAGCGTGGAGCCTGATATGCGGATTGTGCGCCGTGCCGTGAACAAAATCGGCGAGGAAGTATTTCCTCTATTATATGAGGTGAAGAGAGCCGATATTTTGGCACAGAGCGAATATGAGCGTGAGGAGAAGCTTGAGCGGTTGGAAAAATGGCAGCAGCTTTATTCGGAAATTCTGCAAAAAAAGCAATGTGTTTCTTTAAAGACGCTTGCTGTGACCGGCAGTGATTTGATTTCCATGGGTATGAAGCCGGGCAAAGGAATCGGGGAAATGCTGAACCGGCTTTTGGAGCTGGTATTGGAAAATCCCGAGAGCAATACCAGAGAAATTCTTTTAGAGGAAGCTTCTGTAAAGATTATGGAATGCGGCGATACGATATAAGTTCTATGATACGGTAATTTTCCGCTGAGGAATTGCCTTAGGTGTTATCAGATACTTCTTAACATACTTTTAAAATTTTCTTCATATGATAGGTTATGAACTGAAGGAAAAGCGTTAGTGTGTTAGGAGGGGTATCAGGTGAATGACAGGGCAGTTAATTTACTGGAACAGTATGAGATAGAGGTGCTTAGAACCCGTAAGGGCAGGGGAGCAATTTTATGCGACACTGATAAAGGTTGTTATATTTTTAAGGAATATATGGGCAACGAGGAGAGAATTGCCATGCAGAACAGGCTGCTTACCCACATTGGGCAGCAGGCAAGAGTGCAGGTGGAAAGTATTTTACCCACTAAGGAGGGTTCTCTCATTGTAAAAGATATGGATGGAGTACAATACATACTAAAGACATATTCTGAAGGCAGAGAATGTAATATATATGAAAAAAAGGAATGTCTGGAGGCGGTAAGGCTTCTGGCAAGACTGCATGAATGTATGGAGCTGCCTGTATGCGATGAAAAGCCACCGGTTCCCTTTTCGCCTTCCAAGGAATACGAAAAGAGAAATAAAGAATTAAAAAGAGTTCGCANGTATTTACAANAAAAGAGNCAGAAAACCTGGTTTGAAATCANTCTGATGAATNAATTTGATTATTTTTTAGANCAGGCATTTACTGTGACAGAGGACTGGAACGATTATCAGAAAATTTTGGAAGCCGATAAAGAGCAGGAAAATAAGCTTACCTATTGTCATGGAGACTATCAGTATCATAATATATTATTTAATGATAACAANTNGTTTATNATAAATTTTGNANAATGTCTGCCGGATAATCCCATAAGGGATTTGTATCTTTTGCTTCGTAAGCTTTTGGAAAAAAGCAATTGGTCCATTAATTTGGGCGAGGAGCTGTTGACAGTTTATGAGAAGGAAAGACCGATACCGGCAATCAGCTATATTGATTTGTATTATCGGCTTGCCTATCCGGAGAAATTCTGGAAGATAGCTAATTTTTATTATAATTCGGGAAAAGCATGGATTCCTGAACGCAATCAGGAGAAGCTATTAAAGCTGGTGGAGCAGGAGAAGGAAAAGCAGCACTTCTTGGAGGAAGTGTTCCGCAGCGTAAAAAGGAGATAAGGCATAGAACAGCCCAGTCAAATACAAAAGGAGTGTACAGTGAAACAGCGAAAGAAAACAAATAGAAAAGCTTTGTTTTTCATTTTGATATTAATGTTAATAACGTTGATATTTGTTGCCTGTTTATCGTTTTTTCATAACGGTGAAAGTAACAATAGTAAGAATGCGCAATCAGAGCAGGGAAAGCCTGCTCAGGAATTGTCACAGGAAAGGATTGATACAGGATTTGTCGTTACCGGACCGGAAAATTATGATTCCGCGGACACGGCAATCCTGATAGAAAAAAACAGTGATGACAATATTGTCACTTTTTTAAATTTGGAGTTGGGAAAGCGTTATACACTGTCCTTTGACGGAACTACCAGACTTTATGACAAACATGATGAAAGTATTTCTTTAGAGCAGATTAAGAAGGGCGATATTGTAGATATTACTTTTTTGAAAAGCAAAAAACATCTGACTACTATGCGGCTTTCCGCTCAGGCATGGAATTATGATAACGTAGAGCGCTATGAGATGAACACGGTGCGGGGAGAAGTAAGCATCGGAGCGGAAACCTATAAGCTCACGGAAAATACTCAGTATTNATCCGGAGGCNGAAATATCGAGNNGANGNANTNGNATGCGNNGGANATTNTNNGCTTTCAGGGTATAGGAAACAGTANACTTTGTGTCAAGGTAGANAAAGGTCATGGATATTTACGGTTAGTAAATGACGAGAATTTTGTAGGGGGCTGGATTGAGATTGGACAGTCACAGATACAACGGATCACGGAGGATATGCTGCTGACGGTGCCGGAGGGCAGCTATCAGGTAAATATCAGCCACGGCGGCAGCGGTGGAATTAAGAATGTTGTGATCAACCGTAACGAGGAGAGTACTCTGGACATCGGTGATCTGGAGGTAGCAGAGGTAAAGACAGGCATGGTGCTGTTTTCCCTGAATCCCTCTTCTGCGGAGCTGTATATTGATGGAGCCAAGGTGGACGCTTCCCAGCCGATTATATTGGAATACGGTATCCATCAGTTAATTGCCAGAGCGGATGGCTATAAGTCAATCACCCAATATATGAGAGTGGGTCAGGAATCGGCGGGCATTGATATTGTGTTGGATTCCGTGAATGAGGACGATGATGAGAAAAGCAGCAGTAGCACATCTACGGGAACAGATACTGCAACCAACTATTATAAAGTCTATGTGGATGCCCCTGAGAATGTGGAAGTCTATCTGGATGGTAATTATGTGGGAATATCTCCCTGCAGCTTTCGTAAAACCGCAGGCACCCATGTGATTACTCTGCGTAAATCAGGCTATGAGACCAGAAGCTATACAGTGCAGGTTGACGAAGAAAATAAAGATATTACTTATTCCTTTGTGGACTTGCTGCCAAGTAGTACGAGTACAACGGAATCTAACGGCAATTAATGAATAGACAATGTCAATACAACCATTCAGTCATGCCATTCATAGGTTGGCGGAATATGACTGAACTGCTTCGTCAGAAAGGAAAAACGATTGTGAAATATACCTACGAAGATTTTTTAGAAATTATTAAAACATTACGAAGCGAGAAGGGCTGTCCTTGGGATAAGGAACAGACTCACGAAAGCTTAAAACCCTGTATGATGGAAGAGGCNGCGGAGGTGGTTGCCGCTATCCGTATTTTTAATCAGACCGGCAGCTGCGATAACTTGCGGGAGGAGTTGGGAGACGTACTTCTCCAGGTAGTAATGCATTCTCAGATTGCCTCTGAGGAAGGGCTTTTTACCATGGAGGACGTAGTAAGTGATGTTGCGGAAAAGATGGTGCGCCGGCATCCTCATGTATTTGGCGATGTAACGGTGGACGGTTCAGGGCAGGTTTTGGAGAATTGGGAGGAGATTAAAAGGAAGGAAAAGGAAGGTAAAGCCTATATTCAGTCTCCTTTAAAAGAAATTCCCATAGAACTTCCCGCCCTAACCAGAGCCACCAAGATTTTAAAAAAGGTGGACAAGCTTTATGAACCGGGTCAGGACTATGAGACTGCCGTAGGCAAGCTGCGAAGGGCTGCGGAAAAGCTTGCCTCATGCACGCCTGCAAATTACGATAAAGAAGNGGAACAAAATATAGGCGATATTCTTATGGCAAGTTGTGATATAGCAAGAATCTGTAAATTATCTCAGGAACAGATATTGACAGATAGAATTGAAAACATCATTGAGCAATATGAAGGCTGAGATAACAGGCGTAAATATAGCTTTTTTCAAAAAAGGTAAAAAATCCTTAAAATCCTTGACAAACCCTGTAAAAACAGATATATATATAAATAGACGTTTCAAGAGAAACATCTGTTAAGAATACAAAAAAAGAAAACTCATTACAGGAGGAGTTCGGTATGAACAAAACAGAATTGGTTGCAGCTATGGCTGAGCAGGNTGGTATTTCTAAGAANGATGCCGAAAAGGCATTAANNGCANTCACAGATGTAGTTGCTGATGAATTAAAGAAGGNCGGTAAGGNTCAGNTAGTTGGTTTCGGTNCTTTTGAAGTTGCTGAGAGAAAAGCAAGAGAAGGTATCAATCCTGCAACTCAGAAGCCTATTAAGATTGCAGCTTCTAAGGCTCCTAAGTTTAAGGCCGGTAAGGCTTTGAAGGATATGCTTAACGCATGATCAGACAAGGAATGATTTCGGAGAACCTGTAAAAAGGTTCTCTCTTTTTTTATTAATCAAGGAGAACTGAAAATGAGATTAGATAAATACTTAAAGGTGTCCAGATTAATCAAGCGCCGTACCGTTGCCAATGAGGCGTGTGACAGCGGACGTGTTTTGATTAACGACAAGCCGGCAAAAGCGTCAACCAACGTAAAAGAGGGTGATATTATCACTATTTCCTTTGGCAATAAGGAGGTAAAGGTAGAGGTGCTGGATGTGCAGGAGACTGTCAAAAAGGAAGAGGCGAAGGAGCTGTTCCGCTACCTGTAGGTCATGGGCTGATTGCCTTGCCGAAGCTTAGTCAAAAAATTTTCATAGCAGGAATTTTTCCCCCTGCTCCCTAATATATTTTATTAGTGGGAGAACAGGAGGAGCCAATGGAGGATTTAAGCACAAGCACAAGAATGCATAAGATTACCATGACGAATCGAAGGTCCTGCACAATCAATGGGGTAAATGACGTGCTTTCCTTTGATATACATGAAATTCTCTTGGAGACAGAGCAGGGAATGCTGATGATCAAGGGAGATGATTTGCATGTAAACAGATTGACTTTAGATAAGGGAGAAGTGGACATAGACGGCAAGCTTGACAGCTTTACCTATTCTGATGTAGCAGGCAGCAGTGGACACAAAAGTGAGTCCTTACTTGCAAAGCTGTTCCGATAGCATAAAAGGAGCAGTTTATGACAGGTGAAAATGAATTCTTACTTTATGCCCTGCTCATGGGCATTTTTATTACCTTTGTTTATGATATCCTGCGAATTTGCAGGAGGGTAATTCCCCATGGCTCCTTTTGGATATCCATGGAAGATTTGTGTTTTTGGATATATTGTGCCATGGAAGTGTTCCTGTTAATGTATCATGAAAGCGACGGAACGCTTCGCTGGTTTGCTGTCTTAGGAGCAATGGCAGGCATGTTTGCTTACAAAAAACTGATAAGCCCTTTCTTTGTAAAGTATGTTTCCCTATTGTTGAACAAATTGATTGAACCGATAGTAAAAGCAATAAAATGGCTGTGGCGTCCTGTGGCAAAGGGGGGCGTCAAACTAAAGGGTGCGGCGGGCAGGGTGAAGCAGCGGACAGTTGGAAAAAACAGTCATTTAAAGTGGCTTTTAAAAAAGAAGTTGACGTTACTGGTAAAATTGCTTAAAATGACACTATAGGAGAAGACATATGGCAAAGAGAAGAGTGGCATACCGCAAGAGAAGTCAAAATCGTTTCAGTATGTTTTTGGTATCATTAGTTGTAGTGATGATTATGATAGTTGTAGCGGTTAAAAGTTTTGAGTTAAGACAGAAAATAGATACATACACTATTAAGGAAAATCAGTTGATTTCTCAGCTTGAAGCAGAACGTGAGAGGACAGAAGATATAGAGGAGTATCGTACCTATACCCAGACTAAGCGTTATGTGGAAGAGATTGCCAAGGATAAGCTGGGTCTGGTGTATGATGGAGAAATTTTGTTTAAGGAAGAATAAAACGGAATAGTAATTCTTATTGAATAAGGTTAGGGCAGAGATTTTAAGTCTCTGTCCTTTTTGCTGTCTTATAAACTACATTAAGGGGAATAATGTCGCAAAAAATAAAGGTAATTGTAACTTTTTTTGACAAAAAGTATGGAGGGCGCTCACTATAATCTACCACAGACGGAGTATAGTTGAATAAATTGATTCAACGAAGGATTTGTGTTGAAGCATCATAAATTCCGATTGTACCCTAAACATGAAACGTTTCGGAAATGGAGGAGATCATGACTTTTATTTTAGACAGAAAAAAGGAAGAGCAATACAGCGCGCAGATATCCGATTTATGCAGACAGAAACTTTTGGGATATGCACAAACCTTTCAGGAGTTGGCAAAGAGCTTTGACGGAGAATTTGTTGCGACAGGCAGCGACAGGCAGGGTCTTCTTGACGCGAGGAAATCTTGGGAGAGCAGACAGGTGATATGCAGTAATTTAAATGAAGTCGCACAGATTATGACAGAGATGGCAAGAGAGGTATTTCATTATCAGCCCTTGGAAGAAAGAAAAAGGCGAATGCTGATGCATGCGCTGAGAGCAGAGGGGATTATTATGGAAAATATTTGTTACATACCCAATGNTGCAGGAAAGAGGGNGNTTGGCATTACAATGTATACGGAAAAAAAGGGAGGAAGGAGTGCTCAGGAGGTAGCGGACATGCTTTCTGTTTTGTTAAAACAGCAGTTTGAGGTATCTATAAGCAGCCCTTACCTGATAGACCAGACCAGCCGCAGCTATATTTTTGTGGGAGAGGCAAGATTTATAGCACTTACCGGCTTTGCCAAAGTAATGAAGGAAAATGAGAGCATTTCAGGGGATAATTATTCTTTGTTGGAATCGGAACGTGGAAGGCTTACGGTTATTTTGTCTGACGGAACCGGTTCGGGGGAAAAAGCGTGNGAGGATAGTGAAAGNGNNTTGGATTTNANCGAAAAGNTGTTGGAGGCGGGCTATGGAATACAAACGGCAGTCAATTTGGTGAATTCCGCACTATTTGCCAGAGGAGAGGAACAAAATCATCCTACTTTAGACATTTGTGATATAGATTTGTATGAAGGGAAATGTGAATTCTGCAAGGTGGGTGGTGCGGCATCCTTCTTAAAGAGAGAAAACACGGTGGAATTATTGGAAGCGGGCAGCCTGCCCTTGGGAATTTTTCAGTCAGTGCAGACGCAGGTAATTCCAAAGGATCTGAATAGCGGAGATTACCTGATTATGATGTCCGACGGAGTATTGGATGCTTTGGGAGAAAATGATTATGAGGAAGCCATGTCCAATGCTATCTTGGAAATGACGGAGCAGAATCCCAAGACCATTGCCGAAAAATTGCTGCAAATGGCAATCTATGCGGGGGGTGGACATATTATGGATGATATGACAATTTTGGTGGTAGGAGTGTGGGATAAGCGCCGGGATGATGAATACCAATAGTTTTACTTGATTTTTACACATATTTGAGCTAGTATCTAATTAATATGAGTACGAAAAAGCAAATCGAAGAAAAAGTGTTTTCTTTCATGGAAGAGCACCACATGCTAAAACCCGATGACCGGGTTGTGGTAGGAGTTTCGGGAGGGGCAGACTCAGTTTGCCTCTTATTTGTGTTACTTCAGTATGCAAAGTCAGTGCCGTTATCCTTAGCTGTGGCACATATCAATCATGGCATTCGCAGGGAAGCAGCAGACGACGCACGGTATGTGGAGGAGCTTTGCAGGAAGCAGGGTATTCCCTTTTATTTGACTGAGGCAGACGTACTAAAATATGCGGCGGATGAAAAGTGCTCGGAGGAAGAAGCCGGCAGAGTGGCAAGATATAAGGCATTTTTACGGGCATCAGAAGATTTTCATGCGGACAAAATTGCGGTGGCACATAACAGTAATGACCGAAGTGAGACCATGCTTTTTCATCTTTTCAGAGGCAGCGGTATTAAGGGCTTAGGCAGTATTCAGCCTGTGAGGGAGAATATTATAAGACCTCTTCTTTGTCTGGAAAGGAGAGAGATAGAGGAATATTTGGAACTGAGAGATGTTTCCTATTGTCAGGATGCTACCAATGAAAAGGATGACTATACCAGAAACAGAATTCGACATCATATCCTCCCCTATGCGGAGAAGGAGCTTGTAACGGGCTGCGTCGGGCATATGGCACAGACTGCGGATTTACTTTTGCAGGTAGAGGATTATTTGGAGAAGCAGACCGAAAAAGCAATGGAGGCTTGTGTGGAGCCGTTGGAGAGTTCGGAGAACAAAGATGAAGACTGTGGGCAGGAGGGAATAAAGATACAGGCTGAAGAACCTTCCCGCGTAGCATTGAAAATAGAAGCCTTCAGGCAGCAGCATTTTGTGATACAAGAGAGAATCCTTTTGAAGGCAATAAAATCTCTTACANTTTCCGGNAGAGATATCGGNGCNGNACATGTGNNGGCTNTGCAGNGTCTNNTTGATGGAGGAAGCGGACGNAGTNTCTCTCTTNNCTTCGATATTACAGCGAGAAGGGAATATGAACGGGTAATTTTGGAAAAAGCTAAGACAGACAAATATCAAACCGGTGGAGATAACGCCAAAGGAGTGGTTGAAGAATATGTAAGTCTTGATTTGTTNNGGGAAAAACCCTATGTGNTGTCTTTTGNTGAAGCTACTGATATGATTTTTTCTGCTTTTTNTTANGAAAAAGGTAAAGAAGTTNCTAAAAATAAGTATACGAAATGGTTTGATTATGATAAAATGATAAAANCGTTAGTAGTCAGAAACCGNAGACAAGGTGATTTCCTGAGCATTAAGAATGGAGATGGCACGATTGGTCATAAATCCCTGAAGGATTACATGATTACGGAAAAAATTCCCCGTTTCAGACGGGAACTTATTCCGATTCTTGCAGAGGAAAATCATGTGTTATGGCTGGTAGGTTATCGTATCAGTGAATATTATAAAATCAATGAGCAGACAAAGCGTGTTATGCAGGTACAATTAGTACGAAAGAAACAGAACGGAGGAAAAAATGAGAGAGCATATTAAAGTACTGTTATCAGAGGAAGAGGTTGATTCCAGAATTCAGGCAATCGGAGAGCAGATAAGTAAGGATTATGCCGGGAAGCAGGTGCATTTGGTTTGTGTACTGAAGGGCGGCAGTTTTTTTATGTGTGAGCTTGCCAAAAGAATTTCAGTGCCGGTATCCTTGGATTTTATGTCTGTGTCCAGTTATGGGAGCGATACCAAGTCCAGCGGTGTTGTAAAAATCGTAAAGGATTTGGATGAGTCTCTTAAGGATAAAGATGTCATTGTGGTGGAGGATATTGTAGATAGCGGAAGGACTCTGAGCTATTTGTTGGAGATGTTGCGTGACAGAGGTCCTAAATCCCTGCGCCTATGTACGCTGCTTGATAAGCCGGAGAGACGTGTGGTGGATGTGAAGGTGGATTATACCGGTTTTGCAATACCCGATGAATTTGTGGTGGGATATGGTTTGGATTATGACCAAAGATACAGAAATCTCCCGTATATTGGTATTGTGGAATTTGAATAATGGCAATAATGCGGTATAGATAAAAGAGTATAGTAGGAGGCTTGGAAATTGAAGCGTAGTGGTAAGGGTATCAGTTCTTATTTTATATTTATTATTTTGTTAGTAATTTTGATTATCGGTATCAGTTCGATACGTGATGCCGGAGAGAACTATTCAAGAGAAGAATTTGTGGCAGATATGGAAGTAGAGAAGGTTAAGGAGATTGTCATTAACCCCAACAGTGAAACCCCCACAGGTTATTTGAATGTTAAGCTTGTCACGGGTACCGAAAAAAAACTTTATGTAACGGACGTGACAGAAATAGAGAAATTAGCCAGAAGCTACGGTTATGACCCTGAGGTAAGAGATGTAAAAAGGGAAAGCTGGCTTTTGACTACTCTGCTGCCAATGTTGATAGTATTGGCTGTAGGTGTATTTTTGTTTATGATGATTAACGCGCAGAATGCTGCCGGCGGCAGTAACAGTAAAATGTTAAATTTTGGCAGAAGCAGCGCAAAAATGCTTTTTGGAGATAAGACCACCACCTTTGACAAGGTTGCCGGTCTGCAGGAGGAAAAGGAAGAGCTGTCGGAAATCGTGGATTTTCTGAAAGAGCCCGGGAAATATACCAAACTGGGCGCCAGAATTCCTAAGGGAGTTCTTTTGGAAGGACCTCCCGGAACAGGTAAGACTCTTCTTGCAAAAGCGGTAGCAGGAGAGGCAGGCGTGCCGTTTTTCAGTATTTCAGGTTCGGACTTTGTGGAAATGTTTGTAGGTGTGGGTGCATCCCGTGTCAGGGATTTATTCCTCAATGCCAAGAAGAATGCTCCCTGTATCGTATTTATTGATGAAATAGATGCTGTGGCAAGACGCCGCGGAACAGGTATGGGCGGCGGACATGATGAGAGGGAACAAACCCTCAACCAGCTTTTGGTGGAAATGGACGGTTTTGGCGTCAATGAAGGAATCATTGTTATGGCGGCAACCAACCGTGTGGATATTTTGGATCCTGCGATTCTCCGTCCCGGTCGTTTTGACCGTAAGGTTGCGGTAGGCACTCCCGATGTGGGCGGCAGAGAGGATATTTTAAAGGTTCACTCCAATAATAAGCCTTTAGCAGATGATGTGGATTTAAAGAGGATTGCACAGACAACGGCGGGATTTACCGGAGCAGACCTTGAGAATCTGATGAATGAGGCGGCAATAAATGCCGCCAAGCAGGGAAATAGCTATATAGCGCAGGCAGATGTCCAAAAAGCATTTGTGAAGGTTGGCATAGGTACCGAGAAAAAGAGCCGTATTATTTCCGACAAGGAGAAAAGTATTACGGCTTACCATGAAGCAGGTCATGCGATTCTGTTCCATGTGCTGCCCGATGTAGGACCGGTCTACAGCATTTCCATTATTCCTACGGGAAGAGGCGCCGCAGGCTATACAATGCCTTTGCCGGAGCAGGACGAAATGTTTATGACAAAGGGCAGAATGCTGCAGGATATTATGGTATCTCTGGGCGGGCGTATTGCGGAGGAAATTATTTTTAAGGATATTACCACCGGAGCTTCCAGCGATATCAAGAAGGCGACCAAGGTGGCGCGCCGCATGGTCACACGTTTTGGCATGTCTGAGAATATCGGTGTGATCTGTTATGACGATGATGATGATGAGGTGTTTATCGGGCGTGATCTGGCGCATGCCAAGTCTCACAG
>WFLY01000101.1 GCA_009177215.1 Bacillota bacterium | reverse complement strand
GGATGATTTGCGTACTGATCTGGTGAAGGCGGCTTCCNCTGATACGGAACGTGAAATCAGCACGAATATTCTGACCAGCTTCAATACGGATTTTGAAGGAGCGGATGGCGATGGAAATCTTTACTGGTGGAATGATGCAAACTGGAGTCAGAACAATATTCCCCGGAAGGAGCATCCATCTGAAAAGCCCTTTGCGAGCAGTGGTAATTATTATGTACAGGCGAACCCGGCAGCTGAGAGCGATAAGGCACTGTGCCAGATTGCAGGTGAAGGGGTAGCAGAACTGATTAAGGGTGGAAAGACATATGAGTATTCCTACTATGCAAAGCTTGCGGAAGGACAGACAGACGGAACAGTAACATTGAATGTTATAGGTGACTGGTCAAACAGCGCCGTGTTTACACCGGATAAGGAAGTAACCCTGAATGCGGATGAATGGCAGAAGGTGACAGGAACTTTTGTCCTTGGAGCCGATGCGTCGCAGGTAGTGGTCAGATTTGAGGGAACGGCTGGTACGGCTTATTGTATAGATGATTTAAGAGTTGGTGAACTTTCAGGGGGAGAAGAGGATAACTTAGAGGACAATATTATCAAGAACCCTGACTTTGCGGATACAAGCGATGAAGGTATGGCTGTATGGCAGATTGCACAGGGCAATTCTACCGTTACCGCGGAAGTAAGCGAGACGGCTATTTATGGTGATGTCAAAACATATGGTAAGATTTCCAGAGACCCTGAAACCGCATCCAGTCAGGATTGTTTCTCTCAGGATATTACGGCTGTAGTGGAAAAGGGCGCGGAATATAAATTTGAATTCTATGCTATGCTTTCCGATGAATATACGGATGCTCCCGAGAATCAGAGAAAGGTTGAATTCTGTCCTTATATAACGGCAGACGGTGAGACCAGCTATCTGGGTACTTATTCTCCGGAGCTGACAGGCAACAGCAGTCAAGCGCTTACTCCTGGCGAGTGGACTAAGTATTCGGGAACCTTTACCGTTAATTATACCGGAGAACTGAACAAAGTAGCAATCCGTATTATTGAGCAGGGTACTAATTATGGAAGCGGAGAGTGCGTAAAGGGTGATTACTACATAACAGGTGTATCTATGCGCAAGATTGTAAAGATTAAGCCTGAAATTGAGCAGGATATTCCTAATTTTAAGGATAGTATTATTGCAGACCTTGGCGCCGGTACAATTGCAGGTACATCAGTTGCCGGTTCAGAAATTACAGATGAAACACTTATGGAACTGGTAACAAAGCACTTTAATGCGGTTACTCTCGGAAATGAGCTGAAGCTTGATGCTATGCTCAACTATCAGAACAATAAATGTCCTGAGGGCGGAACGGAGACAGTTACCTTTAACGGACAGGAGCTGCTTGTTCCTGTGTTGAACCATTCGCGTGCGGATAAGATGCTTAATGTGATTCTGGATTGGAATAATGAGCATCCCGAAGATTTCATTAGGGTGAGAGGGCATGTTTTGGTATGGCATTCTCAGGCTCCCGAGTGGTTCTTTAAGGAGAATTACGATATAGATGCTGATTTTGTCAGCAAAGAGGTAATGGATCAGCGTCTGGAATGGTATATCAAGACCATGCTGGAATACTATACTGGTCCTGACAGCAAGTACAAGGATTTATTCTATGGCTGGGATGTAGTGAACGAGGCGATTGATGATGGTACGGGTACATATAGGAAATCCGGTAACTCACATTGGGCATCAGTTTACGGAAGCCAGAGTAACGAGTTTATCATAAAAGCATTCCAGTTTGCAAACAAGTATGCGCCTGCAAGCTTGGAGCTGTATTATAACGATTACAATGAGTGCGTACCTTCCAAGCGCGAGGGTATTGTAAAGCTTTTGCAGGCTGTTAAAGATGCGGACGGAACCAGAATTGACGGCATGGGAATGCAGGGTCACCACAATATGGACTCACCCAGCGTAACGCAGTTTGAGGACGCTATCCGCGCTTATGCTGCTGTGGTTGGCAAGGTTCAGATTACGGAGTTTGACTTAAAGGCAAGCAGCAGCTATGACGGTTCGGATGCAGCCAAAGAGGAAGAGTATACCAAACAGGCTTATCGTTACAAAGGATTTTATGATGTTGCAAAGAGATTGGATGCCGAGGATGGTATTGATTTCTCAGGTATTACCATGTGGGGCGTGATTGATAAGTATTCCTGGCTGCAAAGCTCCTCAGGCGTAGGCGGCGGTGCAGACGGAACGCAAACCCAGTGTCCTTTGTTGTTTGACGATGATTACAAGGCAAAACCTGCTTTCTGGGCATTTGTAGATCCTAATATGTTGGAGCCTGCTACGAAGAGCCTTACAGTAGTACAGGATGCAGGCTCAAGTTACGAAAGTGCAAAGACATATACGTTTGGTGATGACTCCTGCGCAGTGACATTCCTTCCTGTTTGGAACGGTAGTACTTTGAAGGTACAGGTAACGGTAAAGGATGCTACAGTGGATGCAGAAGACAGTGTTACTCTGTATGTGGATGCCGCAAATTCCAGAGCAGAAAGCTTGACACCACAGAAAGTTACTGTTAATCGTCAGGATAGCAAAGCTGTTGAAGGCGGCTATCAGGCAGAACTGAGCGTAGAGGTAGCCGATGCAGCGGTGGCTAAAGTAATTGGTTTTGATATCAGGGTAACTGACGGAAATACAATGAAATCCTACAATGATTTGAGAAATACGCAGGATTCCAGCAGTAAGTATTATGCAGAGGCAATTTTTAAGCCATATGCTACTATCAGCAAGGGTACGGCGGTTGTCGATGGAGAAAAAGAGGAGATATGGACAAAAGAAGGTAAAGAAATACCGCTTACCATTAACTTAGGCTCTAAAGTATCCGCAAATGTGACCGCTTTGTGGGATGAAGATTATTTATATGTATTTGCAGAGGTTAAGGATGGCGATCTGAACAATGACAGCACAGCTGCCCATGAGCAGGATTCCTTAGAAGTATTTATTGATGAGAACAACCATAAATCCGAAAGTTATGAGGATGATGATAAGCAGTATCGAATTAGTTATGTCAATGACCATTCCTTTAATGGTAAGAAGTGTCTTGAAGAGAATGTGACTTCAGTGGCAAAGACTACATCCGATGGCTATGTGATTGAGGCGGCTTACAAGTGGACGGACATTACACCTGAGGCAGATATGGAAATCGGTTTGGAATTACAGATTAATGATGCCGATAGTACAGGTAAGCGTATCGGAACTTTGAGCTGGTATGACGAGACAGGTATGGGGTGGTCTGCACCTTCGGTATATGGTACGGTGAAGTTGGTGGGAGAATCTACCGTAACACCGACACCTACGCCTACCCCTACCCCTACGCCCACCCCGACACCTACCCCTACTCCGGCGCCCACACCTACGCCCACCCCGACACCTACCCCTACTCCTACTCCGGCACCCACACCTACGCCTGAACCTGATAATTCTGGTTCCGACAGTAGTGCGCCTGCAAGTCCTGTAGAGGAGAAGGTTCCGGTTGCGGTTGAGTATGTTGTTGCCAAAGGCGATACTTTAAGCCGTATTGCGGCAAGAAACAAGATGTCTCTTTCTGTATTGTTGGCTTTGAATCCTCAAATTAAGAATCCGAACAGGATTTATTCCGGTCAGAAGATTACTTTAGGATATACCACCACAAGTATTACCGCCGCTGCGGCTTCTACGGCAGAGAATGCAGTATATTATACCGTGGTAAAAGGAGATAGCCTTAGTAAAATTGCACGCAAGAATGGTCTGACATTGAATCAGTTGGTTTCAATGAATATGGATATTGCAAAACAGAAATATATTTTCCCCGGACAGCGTGTGCGTGTACGCTAAACTGCTACAAAAAACGGCGAATTGTAGTATCGGGTATTGCAAATAAAGGTGAAAAAGTGTAATATAATTACATGAGCTACACGACTGGCGGAAAGCAGGGAACTGCGGTGGGATTACCCACAGGGAGTGTAGAATATGTTAAGCCGACCGCCTGGGCACCACTTATTGTGATGTTCAGGCGGTTTTTATTTCTATCAAATTTTATCAGGAGGATAATTATGTTATCATTGGAACAGGAACTGAAAAGCAATGAATATCCGGGAAGAGGAATTGTTATTGGACTTTCTGCCAACTGTAAGTATGCCGTAACGGCTTATTTCATTATGGGCAGAAGCGTAAACAGCCGCAACCGCATATTTGTAACAGAGAAAGAGGGTATCCGAACAGAAGCATTTGACCCTTCCAAATTAGAGGATCCCAGTTTGATTATTTACGCACCTGTCAGAGTGCTTGAAAATGNCACAATTNTCACTAACGGAGACCAGACAGATACGATTTATGACGGAATGAGCAGGGGCTTAACCTTTGAGCAGTCTCTGAGAAGCCGTGAATTTGAACCGGACGCTCCCAATTATACCCCCAGAATTTCGGGAGTAATGCATGTGGAGGATGGTGCTTTCGACTATAGTATGTCTATTTTAAAAAGTAATAACGGAGACCCCTCTTGCTGTAATCGCTATACCTTCAGCTATGATAAGCCTGTGGCAGGAGAAGGACATNTCATNCATACTTATATGCATGACGGCAATCCTCTGCCTAGCTTTNGCGGAGAACCTAAGTCGGTGATGATTGATGATGATATGGAAANATTTACAGATATGCTTTGGAACAGCCTGAACGAGGATAATAAGGTGTCTTTGTTTGTGCGTTATATTGATATAGCAACCGGGGAATATCAGACAAAGCTTGTAAACAAAAATCATGACTAGAGCGAAAGTGGAGGATTAATATGAACGAGATAGAATTAAAGTACGGTTGTAACCCTAATCAAAAGCCTTCCCGCATCNACATGGAAGACGGAAGTGANTTGCCTGTTACCGTTTTGAACGGTAAACCCGGCTATATTAATTTTTTGGATGCTTTTAACGGNTGGCAGCTGGTAAAGNAGTTAAAGGAAGCGACCGGGCTTCCTGCGGCAACCTCCTTTAAGCATGTGTCNCCCGCCGGAGCGGCAGTAGGTCTTCCCTTGGACGAAACGTTGGCAAAGATTTACTGGGTGGACGATTTAGGAGAGCTTTCTCCCCTCGCCTGTGCTTATGCCAGAGCAAGAGGTGCGGACAGAATGTCTTCCTTCGGTGATTTTATTGCGCTTTCCTATGTGTGTGACATTGATACGGCAAGATTAATCAAGAGAGAGGTTTCCGACGGTGTGATTGCTCCCGGTTATACGGAGGAGGCGCTTGCTATCCTTAAGGAGAAGAAAAAAGGCGGCTACAATGTGATTCAGATTGATGCAGCATATGTACCCGCTCCTGTGGAGAAGAAGCAGGTATACGGAATTACCTTTGAGCAGGGAAGGAACGAGCTGGATATCAATGGGAACTTACTGTCCAACATTGTGACCGATAACAAGGAAATCCCCGAAAACGCATTGATTGATATGAAGATTGCTTTAATCACCCTGAAATATACACAGTCCAATTCCGTATGCTATGTAAAGGACGGACAGGCAATCGGAATAGGCGCAGGACAGCAGTCCCGCATTCATTGTACCCGTCTGGCAGGCAGCAAGGCTGATAACTGGTTTCTCCGCCAATCTCCTCAGGTATTAAATCTGCAGTTTGCAGACGGTTTGGGAAGAGCTGACAGAGATAATGCGATTGACGTCTATATGGGCGATGAATATATGGATGTATTGGCTGACGGGGCGTGGGAGAATATTTTCAAGGTGAAGCCTCCTGTATTTACAGGAGAGGAAAAGAGAGCATGGCTTGATAAAATGCAGAATGTAACCCTTGGTTCAGACGCTTTCTTCCCATTTTCCGATAATATTGAGCGCGCCCATAAGAGCGGAGTAAAATATTTTGCACAGCCAGGCGGCTCTGTTCGAGATGATGCCGTTATTGAGTGCTGCAATAAATAT
Source organism: Bacillota bacterium (assembly GCA_009177215.1). Lineage (GTDB taxonomy): Bacteria > Bacillota > Clostridia > Lachnospirales > Lachnospiraceae > Acetatifactor. Next base: position 69 of record WFLY01000101.1, on the reverse strand, counting down.
GATATGGTTATGGCATTTACCGGAATCAGATTGTTCCATCATTAATATGTGGAGTGAATAGGTCTGAAG
>WFLY01000098.1 GCA_009177215.1 Bacillota bacterium | reverse complement strand
TCAATCCACGCCTCGGTATTTCCCGTAAGAGTCACCCTTAGCGCTCCCATACACACATCCTTTGGCAGCTTTAACGTGTCTACAAGAATTTCTTTTTTGAATACATTATTTTTTGGATTTTTCTTTTTCTTCATGATATTAATATATTATGGAGGTAAGAAAAACATGAATAAATTACGCAATCCCGGTTTGCATTACATATGTATTTTCTGTAAATTATTCACATACCGGATTTTCAATTTCATAAAGCAGCGCCTTGGGCTTATTATCCAGCAAAAAGAATATGCATGTACATAACACATAAAAATTTCCGTCATCCTTTAATAACCTGCATTGCGTATTTAATATTTTGTCCAAATCTACCTTAAAATATTCCTCTTCGCAAGACGGAAAAGTATTCACACCATATAAAATATAATTTGCCTTAATAATATTTTGTCTAAATACTGCCAGACATTCTTCCTTTGTATATTTTTTATAATCTGTTTGAAACGTATAATCGGAAACAATCTGTTTATATCGTTTTTCTTTTAAGTCATCATACAAAACCTTTAAATTCAAATAGCCTTCGTCATCAACAGAAGATAAGTGTTTAAACGCCTCTACCATAGGATAATTCAGGTATAATTTTCCATTATCTGTAGACTCCCTAAATATACTCTTTAATTTTAAAATTTTTTCTGAAGAATAATTAGGGTCTTGCGGGTCAAAATCAAATATGAAAATAATGTCAGAGAAATTCCTATCAAGCTCTTTTCTGATTTTTTCATCCGCTTGTACGGATTTTAATACCTGAACGGTATCCAATGCGTCAAAATCATTGACATCGTTCATTTGAAACATATCATATAATGCATATATATTCGTTTTATACGGAACAATATAAAATTTTTCCTCAAAAAACAGCCGAAGCAAATGTTCCATTAGCCTATAATCTGCTTTTTCACCCTCCACAATCATCAAAACATTCCTAGTCATTAAACTCACCGCTCTTATATAGTTTTTCTAAGTTATGACCCTCCCGCAGCTCTCTCTCCGTTGAATTTACAACCGATTTCAGCTTACCGTTTGATAAAATAAAATAGCAGTCAGGTCTCATAATCCTATTACTTAATAAATTCGTGTTGTGTGAGGTTAATACCACTTGGCATTTCACTTCTTTTTCCAAGATACTAACAATCTTTTCCGCCAATTCATAATGATAAAAAGCATCAAATTCATCAATCCATAAGAACGAAAGAATATCGGCTTCATGAAACCAGAAAAAAAACATTGACAGAGCAATGGTGCCACTGGATGCGCCCTGTATGAAAGGAATTAATCTTTTTTTCTTAAAATAAAGCGCCCTCTTTCCATCCGGTGATTCCTTGCAAATAAGCTTTTCATTAATACCACATTCATTCAAAAAATTTTCAAAATCACCCACTAAATCTTTGTTAATGATATACTCAACAACATTATTTTCACTGATTTGATATCCCAAATTCACATCATTCCCGATACTCCGAAACCACAGCATATTAGATACAAATTCTATCATTTTTTTAATTGGAGAATCCTCCGGTATCACTGTATTATTGACTATATATTTCACTAAAGAAATATCAAATTTGTTGTCAAACCTAAGCGTATCCGACACTCTATCCCGAATACCCTCAAAATTGCCTACACTTGTTTGAAAATCATATTTAAACAGCAATAATCCATCTAACGATAATTTTTCATATACGAGTTCGTTGACACTCGCCTTTTTATATTCATATCTTAACTTGGCACCTTCAAAATCAAAAACATAACAAAACTCCGCATATTTTTCGTCCGAATCGGCATTAGTATAATTCTGATAAAAAGTAAAATTTTTGCTTTTATCCACCAGATGATAGGTGATATCAAATAATGCGTATCCTAAATTGGTTTTCCCGCTTGCATTTTGACCATAGATAATGATATTGTGCAACAAGCCGTTTTTTACACAGCACTCATTAAACCTATAATCCCTTATGTCGGAAAAATCGAATTCTACCTTCTCTTTAAAATTTTTAAAATTACTCACTGAAAAAT
>WFLY01000300.1 GCA_009177215.1 Bacillota bacterium | reverse complement strand
TATAAAAATAAGGACATGAGAAAAATGTGAATAATAAGAGAATTTCCACAAACGAACTTGTTTGTTTTGCAAATATTGTGCTTGCGCCCAAATCCGCGGGTTTGAGCAAGAATGGAGGTTTAATATGAAAACGTTGAGAGAAGTTGCCTGCGGGCAGACAGCGAAGGTGAAAAGGCTGACGGGAGAAGGTCCGGTCAAGAGGCGGATCATGGACATGGGAATTACGAAAGGTGTTGAGGTTTTTGTCAGAAAAGTAGCGCCTTTGGGGGACCCTGTAGAAGTGACGGTAAGAGGTTATGAGTTATCCCTTAGAAAAGCCGATGCCGAGATAATTGAGGTAGAGTAATTTTTTTACACAGCAGTTAGTAAAGACTAATAAATGATAGGAAAAACAAACAATAAATAGTATTAACAAACCAGTATTTAAGAGAAAAAGGAGTATGGAGATGTCTATTAAAATTGCACTAGCAGGTAATCCAAACTGCGGTAAAACAACATTATTTAATGCGTTGACAGGGTCCAATCAGTTTGTCGGCAACTGGCCGGGCGTGACAGTCGAGAAGAAGGAAGGTAAGCTTAAGGGTCATAAGGATGTTATGATTATGGACTTACCCGGTATTTATTCGCTCTCTCCTTATACCTTGGAGGAGGTTGTGGCGAGAAATTATTTGATCAATGAAAAACCTGATGCAATCATTAATATTGTGGACGGCACTAATATTGAGAGAAATCTGTACCTTTCCACCCAGATCATGGAGCTTGGTATTCCTATTGTCATGGCAGTGAATATGATTGATTTGGTGGAGAAATCAGGAGACAAGATACATATTGATAAGCTTAGTAAAAAACTGGGATGTGAGGTGGTAGAAATCTCGGCGCTGAAGGGTACGGGAATTCAGAAGGCGGCTGAAAAGGCAATTGCAGCAGCGCAGAATAGAGCCGTACCGGCTCCCGTTCATGGGTTCGCGCAGAATGTGGAGGCGGCAATCAAGGCTGTAGAAGAAAAGCTCGGAAGTGAGGTGTCGGAAGAGCAGAAGCGTTTCTTTGCAATCAAGCTCCTTGAGAGAGACGATAAGATTGCGGCTTTGATGAAGCAGATTCCCAATGTGTCCTCTGAGATCAAGGTATTGGAGGAGGGGTTTGATGATGATACCGAGAGTATTATCACCAATGAGAGATATGTGTACATCTCTTCCATTATCGGCGAATGTTATACTAAGGGAAGCAAGGAAAAAATGACAAATTCCGATAAAATTGACCGAGTGGTAACTAACAGATGGTTAGCGCTTCCTATTTTCGCGGCGGTAATGTTTTTGGTATATTATATTTCCGTGACTACGGTGGGTACTTGGGCAACGGACTGGGCTAATGACGGTCTTTTTGGCGATGGCTGGCATCTTTTTGGCATAGGAAGCGGTGAGTATGATGAGGATATGACTGCTTATGCAGTAGAAAATATCTGGACAGAGCAAGTAGTGGCAACCGTTAAGGCGGCAAGAGATGCAGGAGTTATCGGTGCAGATGACATTTTCGGCACCATCGAGGAGGAAGACTTCGGAGGCTTTGACGAGGCTTACGGTACCTATGCGGATTCTCTCGCAGAGGAAGGATACGACATTTCCGAAACGGTGGATGCAGCCATGGAGGAGGCTCCTGATACCGCAGAATATGGAGTATGGGTTCCCGGTATTCCCGTGTTATTTGAAAATATGTTGGAGATAATCGGCTGTGCAGAGTGGTTGAAGAGTCTTGTAGTAGAAGGTATTATAGGCGGTGTGGGCGCCGTTTTGGGATTTGTGCCTCAGATGCTGGTATTGTTTATCTTCCTTGCCTTTTTGGAGGCGTGTGGCTACATGGCAAGAATTGCGTTTATCATGGACAGAATTTTCCGTAAATTTGGGCTTTCGGGGAAATCCTTTATTCCTATGTTAATCGGTACCGGATGTGGTGTGCCCGGCGTTATGGCATCCAGAACCATTGAGAACGACAGAGACCGAAAGATGACGATCATGACAACGACCTTTATTCCATGCGGCGCTAAGATGCCTATTATCGCATTGATTGCGGCATCTTTGTTCCATAATGCAGGCTGGGTTGCTCCCATTGCATATTTCATCGGTGTGGCGGCAATCGTCCTTTCCGGTATTATTTTGAAAAAGACAAAGATGTTTGCAGGTGACCCTGCTCCCTTCGTAATGGAGCTTCCTGCCTATCATTTACCCACTGTAGGCAATGTGCTCAGAAGTATGTGGGAGCGCGGCTTCTCCTTTATTAAGAAAGCGGGCACGATTATTCTTCTTGCGTCTATTGTGATTTGGGCGGGTTCTCACTTCGGAAGTGCAGGGGGCAGCTTTGGATTTGCAATGGAAATGGAGCTTGAGGACAGTGTGCTGGGTATGATTGGCAGTGCTATCGGTTGGATTTTTGCACCTCTCGGATTTAACGGCATTAAGGCAACAGTGGCAACTATCATGGGTCTGGTTGCAAAGGAAGAGGTTGTAGGTGTATTCGGCGTACTTGATTTTGAGAGTATGACACAGCTTGCGGCATTCTCCTTCTTGGTATTTAACCTTCTGTGCGCTCCTTGCTTTGCGGCAATCGGTGCAATCAGAAGAGAGATGAACAACACCAAATGGTTCTGGTTTGCAATCGGTTATCAGACAATATTTGCCTATTTCGTTTCATTTTGTATTTATCAGATCGGCGGGCTATTCACCGGTCTTGGGTTCGGATTCGGAACAGTAGTTGCTATACTTTTGTTGATTGGTTTTCTCTATTTGTTATTTAGACCCTACAAAGAAAGTAACACATTGAAAATGAATATGAAGACAATGGCTGGAGCAAGATAATAGTCCACTGCTCCAGCTGTAAGGAAATCTTTTATAAGGCATCCAAACAGGATAAGGGAATCGGTACGGCAACGGTTTACCGCATGATTAATACTTTGGAAGATACCGGTGAAATCAGCAGAAAAAATATGTACAAGATAATGTGCAGAGAGGAACGTGAAACGGAACATACATGTACAAGTGTGTAAATAGTCCTAAAAAGGGAACAGTGTAAGCTGTTCCCTTTTTGCAGGGAGTATGATATTATGCTTATGAGCGGTAATAGCTTAATTCATTTGAAGTGACTCCCTTGAGGGTGAGAGGAAAGGTAAGGATATATAATGGAAATTGATATTGAAAAGAGTCCTCGCGCACAGCAGGCGATGGCTTATTTTAAGGAAGGCTTCAATTGCTCACAGGCGGTTTTATTGACCTTTGCGGATCAATTTGAAATGGATAAAAGCACGGTGCTTAAGCTAAGCTCTTCCTTTGGCGGAGGTATGGGGAGACTGAGAGAGGTCTGCGGCGCTGTTTCCGGTATGTTTATGGCGGCAGGGCTTTTGTACGGATATGACGGACCAAAAGACTTGGAGGGCAAGGCAGAGCATTATGCCAGAATACAGGAGCTTGCGGAAGAATTTCGCATAAGAAACGGCTCTATTGTTTGTAAGGAGCTTTTGGGATTAAATCAAAAAAAAGACAGCCCCATACCCGAAAAGCGCACGGAGGAGTACTATAAAAAGCGCCCCTGCGTGCAGATAATCGGAATGGCGGCTGCGATTATGGAGCAGTATATGGATGAACATTGATGCCGTTTACCATGACGCCGCCGTCCAATGCAATCACAAGGCACTCCCTGCCGTTGATATTTCGGGTTTCGATTAAATCGGTGCGTTCGGGGTTGACCTTGATTACCACATCAGGGGTCTTCACTTCAAAGGTGCGTGTGTTTACCACATTATTGACATAGAGGGAGGTCTCCTCTCCGGCGGTGGCGTCATAATACCGGTCGAATTCCTCCAGTTTTTCATTGGCAACGCCGCTGTCTGCAAAGAGGGTTTTCACTTCATTTTTATCAAGCACAAGGGGAGCGGGTTCTTCTTTATGTTCTTCAAGCATTTCATTTAATTTTCCGTGAATATTTTTGACTACCTCAATATCACAGGTTTCGCCTAAGGTCTCCTCGATGAGGGTTTGGAAGGTTTCTTTCTGCCCTCCGGCGGAAAGGGGAAGCGGACAACCCAAAAGCTGCTCCACGAAATTATCCCTCAATTCCTCGGAATCCTTGGAATAGTAGAGGGCGCTGTGAAGGTCTGCACCTCTGTCGTTGAAGGCGGGGAAAAGGAAGCCGGTCTCAGGCATGGAGACAACCCAGTCGCGGATGCGGTTCTGGAAGGTGTTCTCCATTGGGTTATAGCTAAGTCCCGGTTTGGAAAGATTTACTGGGCAGATGCAGGCAAGTATGTATTCGTATACCTCGTCGGAGGCGTCCTCCATATCGATACCGTCTCTGGTCCTGCCGGGAACATCGTACACATCATGGATTATCAGAATCAGGTAATTGCCCACATATTCATATGCTTCGATGATTTTATCATAAAATTCCTCCAACAGAGCGTCATCTTTAAGTTTGCTGTCGCGCAGCTTTAAGAGGAATTCCTGAGTGCCGCCCTCATATTCGGTATTTAGCGGAAATTCCAGAGTCAAAAGGTTTTTGCCTAAGGTCCCGGATAAGGTTTTTCGGAGAATTTCAAAATATTTAAACATCTCCTCTTCCGGAAGGGCAAGAAAGGCTTGTTTCGATTCGGTTTTTTTATTTTTCTCACCATCTACATAGCAGCCGCAGATACGAGTGATGGAGCAGTTGTTTTGGGTAAAAAGCTTTTTGATTTCACTGATTTCCTGTTTTATCATGGGGGTTTCCTTTCTGATGTCGGACGTTTTAGATATCCGCCGAAACACATTAAGTATATATCAAAGTCTGAAAAATCACAAGAGAGAGAAAATAAGAAGATGAACCGTGATTCTTATCCGAAAGAGTGCAAATCAGAAAAAAATTATAATAAAAAAATGTAAAAAAACAAATAATATGGTAATCTAAACTGTTTTTATCACGATTATTGTTGGAAAAAAGCGGATTTTGCGATGAGTTGCAGTTGAAGGAGAAAAGGTTATCAATTTATAATGTTAGAGTACGAAATTTGATATTGGAGGTCGTTTCATGGAACAGCTAAACATTACTACTACGAAAGATAACGACAAGGTGTACAAAATTTTAGGAGACTTATTGAACACAGATAAAGAATTTCAGATTATGATTACAGTGCCTTCCACCAGAGGGGATGACGCGAAGAATGTTGTAAATAAAGAACAGAAGCAGGAAGCGGTTGTGCGTGACTTGGAACAGGATGTCACTAATATGATACATGAAATCGGCGTTCCTGCACATATTAAGGGATATCAGTATTTGAGAGAGGCGATTATGATGTCAGTGGAGGACTCTTCTATGATAAGCTCAATTACCAAAATACTTTACCCGACCATAGCAAAGCGTTTTCAGACGACTCCAAGCCGCGTGGAGCGTGCAATCCGTCACGCTATTGAGGTAGCGTGGAGCCGCGGCAGGATGGAGACGTTGGATTCCCTTTTCGGTTATACGATAGATACCGGCAAGGGAAAGCCTACCAACTCTGAGTTTATTGCCCTGATTGCGGACAAAATAAGACTTTCTTATCGAAATTAGTTTTCGGATATAAACTCCTAAAGATGTAGGCCTTTAGGAGTTTTTTCTTGCATAAAATATATTGGTAATCTATGGAACCGGTGTTATAATATACACAGAAAGATTAAAAAGGAGACGTTAATGCTAAAATGGAATTNANCGAAAGACTGGGAAAATATCCTTACTTGNATGAGANACATCTGCATACNAGTCAGAGCAGCCGCTGTGCAAGGTCTACCGGCNGACAGATGGCGGAGGCTGCGAAAAACGCGGGATATACGGGGATTTTTATAACGGACCATAACTGGTATGGCAATCATAATATTAATCCTGCGCTTCCGTGGAAGGATTGGGTACACGAATTTTGCAAGGGCTATGAGGATGCAAAGGAGTGGGGAGACAAAAATGATTTTACGGTGTTTTTCGGTTATGAGGCAGGCTATCACGGAACAGAGTTTCTGATATACGGCGTTGACGAGAAATGGCTGATTGCCCATCCTGAGATTAAGGACGCAACAGTGGAAGAGCAATATAGGCTGATTCATGAGGAAGGAGGTATGGTAATCCATGCACATCCTTTTAGAGAAGAGCCGTATATTCCTGAAATTCGACTGTTTCCTAAGGCGGTGGACGGTGTGGAGGGAATCAACGCCACCCATTCTAATCCCTTGAGCCTAAGCCATAATAACCCTGAGTATGACGTTCTTGCGATTGCCTATGCGAAGGAGCATGGGCTGCCCATAACGGCGGGATCGGATATACACAGCAGCAGCCTGTTTGGAGGGGGTGTAGCGTTTGCTCGGAAAATTACGTCAGCGCAGGATTACTGTCAGGCGATTCTTGGCGGAGAAGATTATNTTTTGACNAATGGAGTANNCTGGTNTGATAAAAATGGAAACTACATATAATACCTCTNTGCANATTAGAAAATATCGTGTATAATGTAGTGTATCAATCAGAAAGTGCGAAGTGCGGTTTTATGTGAAGCAGGATAAATTCGGAGTTGTAAAATAGGAAATCAAATGCCTGCAAGACAGGCATATGTTATAGTGTGGAGGGTTTCAAATGAAGAAAATTTTGTTTGTCGCATCAGAAGGAGTTCCTTTTATCAAAACGGGAGGGCTGGCAGATGTAGTGGGGTCGCTGCCCAAGTGCATTGACAAAGAATATTTTGACGTGCGTGTATTTCTTCCCAGGTACACCTGCATGAAGCAGGAAATGAAAGACAAGCTGCAGTATGTCACTCATTTTTACATGGATTTTAATTGGCGGGATGTGTATGTGGGTGTGCAGGAGGCTGTCTTGGACGGCGTTCATTATTATTTTATCGATAATGAGAGCTATTTTGGCGGTTTCAAGCCCTACGGGGATGATGTGTGTTATGAAATCGAGAAATATGCTTATTTCTCAAAGGCAGTGTTGTCTGCGCTTCCCCTTATTAATTTTCAGCCAAACATCATACATTGCCATGATTGGCAGACAGGTTTGATTCCTGTTTATTTGAAGGAACGCTTTCGGGGGGATTTGTTTNTTACCGGCATNAAGTCCATTATGACCANTCATAACCTGAAATTTCAGGNGAAATGGNATGTTANGACGGTAAAGANCATTACCGGACTTCCCGATTACTATTTTNCTTCCGATAAGCTGGAGGCATATAAGGACGCCAATCTTTTAAAGGGAGGAATTGTCTTTGCGGACGCAGTGACAACGGTGAGTGAAACCTACGCGGAAGAGATTAAGACAGCGTTTTACGGTGAAGGTCTGGATGGACTGCTTCGGGCGCGCAGCGGTGATTTGAGGGGAATTGTCAACGGTATTGATTACAAGGATTTTAATCCTGAGACGGATGAACATATAGTAAAGCCCTACAATGCCGTGAACTTCCGTAAAGAAAAGGTGAAAAACAAGCGCGCTTTGCAGGAGGAGCTGGGTCTGAGGCAGGATGATAAAAAGATGATGATTGGTTTGATTTCCCGCCTTACCGACCAAAAGGGTCTGGATTTGATTGCCTATATTATGGATGAATTGTGTCAGGACGATATTCAATTTGTGGTATTGGGAACCGGCGAGGAGAGATACGAGAATATGTTCCGTCATTTTGACTGGAAATATGGAGATAAGGTATCTGCTAATATTTATTATTCCGATGCTCTGTCGCATCGTATTTATGCTTCCTGTGATGCGTTTTTGATGCCTTCGTTGTTTGAACCCTGCGGATTAAGCCAGCTTATGTCTCTTCGCTACGGCACGATTCCTATTGTAAGGGAGACAGGCGGGCTTAAGGATACGGTACAGCCTTATAATGAATATGAGAGCACGGGCACAGGTTTCAGCTTTTCTAATTATAATGCACACGAAATGTTGAATACTATCCGATATGCAGAGCATATTTATTATGACAGGAAGCGTGAGTGGAACAAAATTGTGGACCGCGCTATGGCAGCAGACTTTTCATGGAAAGTGTCTGCCAGAAAATATCAGGAAATGTATGATTGGCTGGTAGGATAAGAGATGTTAGGCAAAGATAATGGCAAAAAAGGTAATTTCATAATGCAGGCTGGTATTCTTGCGGCAGCAGGTATTATCAGCAGGATTATAGGGCTTCTTTATAGGAGCCCTTTAAATGCTATTATCGGAGAGCTTGGACTTGGCTATTATCAGGCGGCATATGGTTTTTATACCATTATACTACTGATATCTTCCTACAGCATTCCTTCCGCTATCTCCAAGGTTATTGCCGGGAAGCTGGCGGTGAAAGAATATAAAAATGCTCACAGGATATTCCTCTGTGCCTTAGGGTATATTTTAGTGGTGGGCAGTGCGGCAAGCCTGTTTTTATTTTTCGGAGCAGGGCTGTTTGTAGAAGAAGCGGCAGTGCCGGTGCTTCGTGCCTTTGCGCCCACGATTTTTCTTTACGGTATTTTAGGGGTGCTGAGAGGATATTTTCAAGCCCATAAAAGTATGACGCAGACCTCGGTTTCTCAAATATTGG
>WFLY01000265.1 GCA_009177215.1 Bacillota bacterium | reverse complement strand
CTTGGAACACTTAAAATCACACAAGATAATAATAGGGATACATGGAGAATGATTCCTTTACAAGATTTTACCACATCTTCTGACATCAACTGGTCAGCTACCATAACAGATATAGATAAGCAGCTTTACAAGAAATACAACCTGTCAGACGAAGAAATTAACTTCATCGAAACCAAAGTAAAGGAGATGGCGTAATGGCAGAGATAAAGATTAAGACAGCCAAACGGGTTGTTCCCATGATTTACGGATACACTACTCCTGAAATTGCAAGGCATGACGGCTGGACAAAAATCGGATATACAGAGCAAGCAGTCGAAAAACGCCTAAAACAGCAGGCACACACAATCGACGTTATCTACCATGAAGAATGGAAAGGAAATGCTGTTTATGATGATGGATCTGGCGATATTTTCAGTGATAAAGATTTTCATGTGTATCTAAGGAAATTAGGCATTGAAAATAACAGGGAAAACGAATGGTTTCATATAAATGGAACAGAGTCTCAGAAAAGATTTTTTGAATTTCGTTCTAACCGTGGCATTGTAAAAAGCGAAGATGCAGTGCTTGCGTACAATTTAAGAAATGAACAAGCAATGGCTGTGTTACAAACGGAAGAATATTTTAAATCTGGTAAAGGAAAAGAATACCTTTGGAATGCGAAGCCAAGATTCGGCAAAACATTGTCTGTGTATGAGTTATGCAAAAAATTAGAGGCAGAAAATATACTGATTGTCACGAACCGTCCGGCAATCGCAAATTCGTGGTATTCAGATTATGCGAAGTTTCTTGGAACGCAGTCAGGGTATCAGTTTGTCAGCAATACAGATTCATTAAAGGGAAAANNNTTNGTTATTTCNCGNGAGGATTATGTAAANGNCAATTCGGTTTCAGNNAATCCGTATTGNTGCATTGAATTTGTCAGNTTACAGGACTTGAAAGGTTCNCTGTATTTTGGCGGCGATNATGATAAGTTAAAAGAAGTTGCGGATATGGAATGGGACTTATTGGTTATTGATGAAGCGCACGAGGGCGTAGATACCTATAAAACAGATGTAGCATTCGACCATATCAAGAGAAAGTTTATATTACATTTGTCGGGAACACCTTTTAAAGCGCTTGCCAATGATAAATTCCCTGAAAACGCAATCTTTAACTGGACATATGCAGATGAACAGTCAGCAAAACGCGGCTGGAACTCGCCTGAAGGGGATGAGAATCCATATGCGACATTGCCACAGTTAAATATGTTTACTTACCAGATGTCAGAGGTTATCAGAGACGAGTTAGAGCAGGGAATTGAGATTCAGGGAGATACAGAAGAGTATGCTTTTGATTTGAACCTTTTCTTTGAAACCCAAAATGGGCAGTTTGTACACGAGAGTTCAGTAGATAAATTCTTGGATATTATGACAACGCAGCCTAAGTTCCCTTTTTCGACGGAAGAATTGCGAAATGAACTGAAACATACCTTTTGGCTACTGAATCGCGTGGACAGTGCAAAGGCGTTGGCGAAGAAACTGGAACAGCATTCGGTATTTGGTGAGTATAAAATCATACTTGCTGCCGGAGATGGAGTAATGGACGGTTCAGGATTAGATTCCTATGATGAAAGCAAGAAGTCCTTTGNTAAGGTAGTTGCCGCCGTTAAGNATTATGAAANAACANTTACGCTANCTGTTGGGCAGTTGACAACAGGTGTTGCGATTCCCGAATGGACAGCGGTACTTATGCTGAGTAATATGAAAAGTCCGTCTTTATATATGCAGGCAGCATTCAGGGCGCAGAATCCATGTTTGTTTTCTCAGAACGGGGAGTTTTACCGTAAGAAAAATGCCTATGTATTTGACTTTGATCCTGCGCGTACACTGATGATATTTGAGGAATTTGCAAATGATTTATCTGCAAAAACTTCTGATGGGCGTGGAGATGCAAGAACACGAAAAGAAAATGTAAAGGAACTGCTGAATTTCTTTCCGGTTATTGGCGAGGATGAGAACGGGGAAATGGTGGAACTAGATGCAGAGAAAGTGCTGTCCATACCGCGAAAAATCCGTTCACAGGAAGTAGTACGTAGAGGATTTATGAGTGATTTCCTGTTCCAGAATATTTCCCATGTATTCCATGCNCCGCAGGAAGTGATTGATATTATTACATCTTTTACTCCTGTTCAGGAACCGGGTAAGAAAGCGGATATTACACCTGATACATCAGAGAAGCTTTCATTAGATGGAAATGGAGAAGTATCCTTGGAAGAAGGATATGTGATTGGAAGGTCGGCGGAACTGTTTGGAGAAAAGATATACGAGAGTATCCCATACAAGCTGAATGATGCGATATCGGATATCAACATGGTACGAGATTCAGCGGAATATTCGGCTGAAAAATTGAAACAGACATTACATACAGAAGCGGTTAAAACCATTATTGATACTGCAAAAGAGGAATATGCTTCGGATATGAGAAGTTCTACCCGAAATCAGATAGAACGTAAGTTGAAAGAAGAAACAGATTCGCTTGTCAATAAGGCATTTGGCAATTATAAAATTGAAGCAAATACCATTGAAAAAGAAAGACAGGATGCTCTGGACAACTGCATTGCGGAGNATAAGAGCGAGGANGAAGTGAATCGGGAATTTGANAAGCGGCAGGANGAGGCAGCNTCAANATTNCAGGAAACTTTAAATACNTCTATCAGNGACTTTGTNAANTCNGCCAGTGAAGATGTTGTNAGAACCATAGAAACAAGCAAAAANGAACGTGAGAAAAAGGGGATTGAAGATTCTGTAAGGGATCATCTGAGAGGCTTTTCCAGAACAATTCCGTCGTTCCTTATGGCATATGGAACAGCGGAAACAACCCTTGAAAACTTTGATGCTATTATTCCGGACGAGGTTTTTGAAGAAGTTACGAGTATATCCCTTGCGCAGTTTAGGTTTTTACGGGATGGCGGTCCNTACATTAACGAACNGACTGGAGAAGAGGAAATGTTTGAAGGGAAGCTGTTTGATTCCGTTGTGTTCAATGATTCTGTAAAAGAGTTTCTGAACTTGAAGAAAAAACTTGCAGATTATTTCGATGAAAACAGTACAGAGGATATTTTTGANTATATTCCGCCCCAGAAAACAAACCAGATTTTTACACCTAANTGGGTGGTTAANGANATGGTTGATAAGCTGGAGGANGAAAATCCANGATGTTTNGATATGNCGGATAAGACNTTTATTGATTTNTATATGAAATCNGGACTTTATATTACGGAGATTGTGAAAAGGCTGTATCAGAGTAATGTTATGAAAGGGCAGTTTCCGAAGAAAGAAGAACGACTTCAGCATATTTTTGAGAAACAGGTGTACGGTCTTGCACCTACGGAGATTATTTATAGAATCGCGACGAATTATATTCTTGGGTTTGATGAGAATGTAGTAATTACGAAACATAATTTCCGGCAGGTGGATGCTTTAGAATATGCTAAGAATGGAACTTTGGAAGAAATATTGGATGAGATTTATAAGGAGTGAGCCATGCCAAGAGCAAAAAAAGAATCAGTGCCGATATCGGCAAGAATAGAAAAAAGGACATTTGAACGTCTTGAAACGTTTTGCAAGGATTCAGGACTTGGAAAGACAGTGACGCTGGAGAGGGCGTTGAATATGTATATGGATGAGTATTATGGTAAACAGCAACAAGATGGTGTAAGTATTTAAATTCATTATATGTATGTAGCAGATTGAAAAAATATTGAAAAGGAAGGCTGCTAAGAAAAATGATAAATGTAAATGGAATCAATAATTTGAATTATGATACAATTGATGTTGATAAGAAATGGAATGATTGTGATGATATGGAGTTAACTATGCATACGATACATGCATACCCTGCGAAGTTTCCTGCGTTTATGGCATCAAAGGCATTTGAATATGCTAAGAATGAAGGAGTTCATATTGACAGGGTTGCAGACATTTTCTGTGGTTGTGGAACGGTTGCTTTAGANGCTAAAATACNCAATTANCAGTTTTGGGGATGCGATATCAATNNTGTTGCNACTCTAATTGNAAAAGCCAAAAGCAACGAATATGATAAATTACTTTTTGAGCAATATTGCTTGCAGGTACTTGCAGAATATAAGAAAATACAATTAGCCGAAAATGTGTATGCAGAAGCAAATGAAAGATTACAATATTGGTTTGAGAAAAATTCCTTTTGTGAATTATTAAAGCTATATATGGCAATAAATGAAAAAGTAGTTGAAGAAAAGTATTTAGAAGCATTTAGGTGTATTTTTTCCTCAATATTAAAAGCATCGTCCAGGTGGTTAAATAAATCAATTAAACCACAAATAGATCCTGACAAGCAAGAAATCAATGTGGTAAAGAAATTTCAAATGCAATGTAAAAAATTCATTAGGGCTATAGATGAAATAGAGAAATCCAATGTGGACATAGTAATTAAGTGTGAAAGTTTTCTTGCTATTGATAATTTACCGCACATAGATTTAATTGTGACAAGTCCGCCATATGTTACTTCTTATGAATATGCTGATTTGCACCAATTATCGTCTTTATGGCTAGGGTATGCGAATGATTATAGGGAGCTGCGAAAGGGTTCAATAGGTAGTGTATATTATAGTGATGATTTTACCATAGATTTTAATAAATTAAATGAAACAGGGAAAACTATTGTAAAATCTCTGCAAGCTAGTGATAAGGCATTGTCAAAAGTTAAATCTGTAGCAAGATATTTTGTTGATATGCAAATTGCAGTTGAAAAATGTACACATATGTTGAATAAGAACGGTATGATATTTTTTGTGGTTGGGGACACAGAATATAAAGGAGTGAAAATACAGAATTCAAAGCATTTGATAGAGGCAATGGAAAGCAATGGATATACAAATATAAAAATTGCAAAAAGAACTATTTCTAAAGGTATTTGTGTTCCGTATAGGGATGAGAAAGGTAAATTTTCTACCGATAAATCTAAGAGAAAAGTGTATCATGAAGAGTTTATTATTAGTGGGAGGATGTAAGTTATGGATAAAGTCTTAAGAATTCGCCCATATGCGCGTCTCATTACTATGTTGGGTGATCAACTGATAAAGAATGAAAGAATTGCTTTGGTAGAATTAATTAAAAATGCTTATGATGCAGATGCGGAATGGGTAAAAGTAAGTTTTGTGAATTTTAATCATGATTTTACAGTTAATCCCAATTCAAAAATAATTATTGAAGATGACGGAAATGGGATGAATCAACAAATTATTGAAAAACACTGGTTGAATCCTGCTACGCCAGAGAAAAAGAGAAGGAAAAAACTTAAGGAAACAACAGATAAAGGCAGAATTCTACAAGGGGAAAAGGGAATTGGCAGATTTGCTATATTTAAACTAGGGAAAAGAATAAATATATATACTCGAAGACAAATATGGGATGAAGGAGAAGAGAAGTTTATAGAAGAAGGTGAACAGATTGAAAATATAGTCGAATATGATTTTTCTGCGTATGATGAAGATTTCTTGGAAAAAAATGGAGAAGAAACAGACATGTATATCGATGATTTGCAAGTTACATTTAGACAAAGAAATCCACAAACGATTATAG
>WFLY01000125.1 GCA_009177215.1 Bacillota bacterium | reverse complement strand
TGCAAGGTCTTCAAAATTCTGAAATGAGCGTCTGTTCTCACCATACTGCTTCATGATATTAGCTTTTACTATATTTACCGTATTTTACTACACGCAAATAAGCCTATACTATAATAGGCAACATGGAGTCTATAATTATTTTATGTATAAATTTGGGATTGAGCTGCCGGTTCCACTTCCTCTTGTTCCGTATGCTCTCGTTAGTTTTTAATATACTGCTTTTAACAGCCTGAAGAAATATTGTGGCTGTCGATGTTTTCAATTGCTGTCCATACTGCTTAATCAAGCTTATTGTATCTTGGAACTCATTTCCTGTATAAGTTGCTTTATTTCTCCTGCAGGCAACGTCTCCCAAATGTCTGGAAAGCTGCCGTACATCAGTAGGCGCCTGTTCCTTAAACACTGCGATGAGCGGGGTAATCCAATACATCTTGTCCTTAATGCCTATGCTAAAGAAGGCTTTCAGCCTGCCTAGGTATACCTGTATAGTACGCTTTGACACGCTTAAAAGCTCACTATATTTACTGTATAATAAATCCACCCTAATATGATAGCGTTTTCCGGCGCCGGCAATTTTTAAAAACTGCATTGCCAGCAGCTTCTCATTTGCTTTTAACCCTCTAAAATGTTTATTATAAAAAATATCATGACCTGTACTAATGTATCCTTCTTTAACCGCCTCCGGATAAGAAAAATCATTGCTTACAATGACAACATCCCAATCTCCGTAATATGACTTGTCCAATCTTATAAGCCCTTTACCGGCCAATGCCTGTATCGTTACATAAAATGTCTGATAGGATATTCCTATCGCCTCGCATATATCTTTGTAGTATACCCCATATATTTTCCCTGTTTCATCCTGATAATGTGATAACTCTAATATGAAATCTACTTCGGCTTTTGTCAGATGGGCTTGTATCATCCTATCTAACACACTATTTTTAAGCTTTTGCACTAATTAACCCCCTGAAAAGGAGTTCATGTTTATGCCACTATAGCGTCTGCCGCCATATCCTCCATCAAATCCGTGATGATATCACCCTTCACCTGAAATTCACAGGCATTAAAAGGAATGCCTCCTGCAGCCTGAGGCCAAACGCCGATAGTATGATCTACATAATACTTGTCAAAGCCGCTCTTTTCTATCTCTTCCATGGACAGATTTCTGGTAAGCTGATGCACAATGGCGCCCACCATCTCCAGATGTGCCAGTTCCTCTGTACCGATATCCGTAAGCACTCCTGCCACCTCTTTATATGGCATGGAATAACGCTGGGAAAGATAACGCATACTCGCGGAAAGTTCTCCGTCAGGTCCGCCAAATTGAGAAATAATCACCTGTGCCAGATTGGCATTAGGCTCCTTAATATTTACAGGAAACTCAAGTCTTCTTACATAATTCCACATTTAATTTCTCGCTCCTTCCCATGGAAGCGGAGCCATACCCCATCTCCATTCTTTATTGCTCTCGGCATAATCAAGTGTAAGAGGATAGAATCTTTGAGAAAATTCTTTCATTAGCTGATTTTTAATTCTGTTACAATTATTAAACTATTCCATTGCACTGCGATCATGGGGATGTGTGTCCAAATATAGCGTCAACTCCATCCCAGTAAGATCCACAATCCCGATGTCTTTCAACATCTGCTCTTTGCTTCCCATTATACACATCTCCTTCCTGTGAATGGTTTATTCAGCTCTGGAAAAATGGTTCCATAGTAAAATGCCTTTTCCAAAT
>WFLY01000045.1 GCA_009177215.1 Bacillota bacterium | reverse complement strand
ACCATGAGTAACAGTCTTGCATTGTCTGACGATATTTTAATGAAAATAGAAAAACCGGCACGTTATATCGGCAACGAATTTAATGCCGTGATTAAGGACAAGACTAAGGTGAAGGTTCGCTTTGCCATGTGCTTTCCCGATGTATACGAAATAGGCATGTCTCATCTGGGCATTCAGATTTTGTATGACATGTTCAATTCCATGGAAGATGTGTGGTGTGAACGAGTTTATTCCCCATGGCTGGATTTGGATAAAATCATGCGGGAGCAGCAGATTCCTCTGTTTGCCTTGGAATCGCAGGAGCCTATAAAGGATTTTGATTTTTTAGGCATTACCATTCAGTATGAAATGTGCTACACCAATATTTTACAGGTACTTGACCTTGCACAAATTCCCTTACTTTCCGCCGATAGAGGGGAAGAGTGCCCCATTGTTATCGGAGGAGGACCCTGCAGCTATAACCCTGAGCCTATCGCGGATTTCTTTGATATGTTCTATATCGGAGAGGGCGAGACCCAGTATCGGAAGCTGCTGACCCTTTATAATCAATGTAAAGGGGAGAAGCTGGGGCGGGAGGAATTTTTACGCCGTGCCGCAAAGCTTCCCGGTATTTATGTACCGCGTTTTTATAAAGTGACCTACAAGGAAGACGGTACCATCGCGTCTTTCCTGCCCACAGAAGAAGGTATTCCGCAGACTATCCTCAAGGAATTAGAAATGGACATCACCGACACCTATTATCCCATGAAACCGGTGGTGCCATNTATTAAAGTCACACAAGACAGGGTAGTGCTGGAGATCCAAAGGGGCTGTATCCGGGGCTGTCGTTTCTGTCAGGCAGGACAGCTCTATCGTCCTGTGCGGGAGCGGGATGTGGATGCTCTAAAAAAGTATGCCGTGGAAATGCTGCAAAATACAGGACATGAGGAGATTTCCTTAAGCTCTTTAAGCTCCAGTGATTACAGCAGACTGCCTGAGCTGATTGACTTTTTGATTGAAGACTGCGGACGAAAGCACATTAATATTTCCCTGCCGTCTCTTCGTATTGATGCCTTTTCATTGGATGTAATGAGCAAGGTACAGGATGTGAAAAAGTCAAGCCTTACTTTTGCTCCTGAGGCAGGCAGNCAGAGGCTCAGAAATGTTATCAATAAGGGATTGACTGAGGAAGTTATTTTGCATGGTGCTGCCCTTGCCTTTGAAGGAGGCTGGACAAGGGTAAAGCTTTACTTTATGTTAGGGCTTCCCACAGAAANAGAGGAGGATATCAGAGGAATTGCCGAGCTTTCCAACAAAATCGCAGCTACCTTCTTTGAGGTGGTTCCTAAGGAAANGCGCGTAAACGGCAAGGTCCAAATCGTAAGCAGTACATCCTTTTTTGTTCCTAAGCCCTTTACGCCCTTCCAATGGGCGACTCAGTGTACCAAGGAGCAATTTTTGGAAAAGGCTTACCAGACCAAGAAGGCAATTACAGAGCAGCTCAATCAAAAAAGCATAAAATATAATTGGCATGAAGCGGATGCAAGCGTTTTAGAGGGCATTCTCGCACGAGGCGACAGACGGCTTTCGCAGGTAATCCTAAAGGTTTACAAAAAGGGCTGCTACTATGACGCATGGAGCGAATATTTTGACAATGATAAATGGCTGGAGACCTTTGCAGAGTGCGGAATCGACCCTGATTTCTACACTACAAGAGAGCGCAGCCTTGATGAAATCTTCCCATGGGATTTTATTGATTGCGGCGTTACCAAGGAATTTTTAAAGCGTGAATGGCTAAAGGCACAGCGGGAAGAAATTTCCGAAAATTGCAAGCTGCAATGTCAGGGCTGCGGCGCGGCTCGTTTCGGCGGAGGAATTTGTTTTGAGGAAAGGAGTGCATCCCATGAAGCTGAGAATCAAATTTAACAAATACGGACCGATACGCTTTATCGGTCATCTGGATGTGATGCGCTTTTTCCAAAAGGCAATCCGCAGGGCGGGAATTGATATTGCCTATACAGGCGGCTACAGCCCCCATCAGATTATGTCCTTTGCAGCACCTTTGAGCGTAGGACTGGAGAGCAACGGTGAATATATGGATATAGAAGTAAATTCCCTGATTTCCTGTGAGGATGTGAAGGACAGGCTGAATAAGGCAAGCGTTCCCGGCATGGAAATCCTTTCGGTAAAAATTCTTCCCGAGGGTGCGGGCAACGCCATGGCAAGTGTTTCCGCCGCCTCCTACACCGTGCGCTTCCGTCAGGGGCGGGAACCCAAAACGGACATTACTGCNGCATTANCGNATTTTCTCGCNAAGGAGNAGNTTTACATCACCNAGGAGACGAAAAAAGGNACTCGTAAAATANATTTAAANCCCAGTATTTTTGAGNTTATCAGNCAGGGAAACGGCTTTTTTATGCTGGTGGACGCTTCCAGCGCCGGAAATATCAAGCCCGCTCAGGTGATACAAGCACTTTTGTCGGAGCATGGAGAGATGTTACAGGAAAACGCCCTGATTATCACCAGAGAGGATACCTTTACCAATTTGGGAACACAGGAGGATAGGCATCTGGTTCCCCTTGACGCTATAGGATTTACTGTGCTGCCGGAGGAGGAGGCTTTATGAGTCGTAATATAAACAGCCATAATACCGNNCTTGGACCCGAGGATCTGCAGCTGAGAAACANGGAGAACGGAAAGCTTATCTTTACCCGTTATAAATCCAGGAAATNTGCATTGCTGATTNANGNAACAAGACTNACCGCAGCCCAATTTTTTCCTGATTCTTCCGGTAAGATTGATGCCGTTTACATCGGTAAAGTAAGAAGTATTTCTAAAAATATAGCTGCGTGTTTTGTTGAAATTGCAGACCGTGAAATTTGCTTTTTGCCGATGGCAGAGGCAAGAATGCCGATTTTGCTAAACCGAGTCTACGATGGACGCATTCTTCAGGGCGACGAGCTGCTCGTGCAGGTTATAAGAGATGCACAAAAAAGCAAGCAGGCGTCCGTTACCGCCCATATTTCTCTGGCAAACGAGGCTTTTGCTGTCAGTATAGGGTCCGATAGAACCGGTTATTCAGGAAAGCTGTCCAAGGAACAGAAGGAGCAAGTATCTCAGCTGCTTGAGACGGAGGGGATATTACAGAAGGGAAAGCTCTCCATGGCTATCAATACGCCGTCTCCGCTTTCCTTCGTACTTGTGATTCGCACATATGCCGCATTCTGTAACGAACAGGAGCTTCTGGACGCGTACAATAATCTTGCGGCAGACTTTTGCACCCTGCTGCAGACCGCGTCACACAGAACCTGTTTTTCCTGCTTGAGGGAGCCTTCCGCCCCATGGCAGACCGTTTTTGACCGGCTGGTATATCCGTATGAGTATCAGGAAATCGTAACGGATGACAAATTATTGTACAGGCAGCTTATACCATATCTTGCCGCCAAGCTTCCTGATAAGCCTCTGAGACTGTACGAGGACACCGATTTTGACCTTGCAAAACTGTATTCTCTGGACAGTAAAATGGAAACCGCTTTAAACGCGCGTGTATGGCTCAAATCGGGCGCTTATTTGGTTATTGAACCGACAGAGGCTTTGACTGTTATCGACGTCAATTCAGGCAAATATGAAGCCAAAGGGAGAACAACGGAATACTTTTATCAGGTAAACCGTGAAGCGGCAGAGGAGATTGCCCTACAGCTTCGCCTGCGGAACATCTCAGGAATTATTGTCGTTGACTTTATCAACATGAATTCCTCCAAAATGGAGCAGGAGCTTTTGGAATACCTTCGCACTTTGGTAAGAAGAGATAAACAAAAAACATTAGTCGTGGATATCACCCCTTTGGGGCTTGTGGAAATTACCAGAAGGAGGGAGTGTAAACCGCTAGCGGAGCAATTTCGGGAGAGTGCCGTAAAGCTTTCATAATAAGCGCAACACTTCTTGTATTAAAATTAATCCTATGAGAAATATAAAATAAACACTAAAAAATAATTTATAGAAAATACCGACCCAATCCATTGAAATGTAATGGAATCTTGTGCGGTCAAGGGCATCGGCATCCATAAAGATGTTGATAAGCT
>WFLY01000127.1 GCA_009177215.1 Bacillota bacterium | reverse complement strand
TTTAAAATCTTTGTGAAATAGTGGTATGGCAAAAGTGCTTTTTTTTCGTTATACTAATTAAAGATTCATATGGCGAAAGCTGAAAACAATATCAAAAGCATATTGATAAATGTGAAAGGAGTTATTATTATGGCAAGTTTATCTTTGAAGAATATCTGTAAGGTGTATCCTAATGGTTTTGAAGCAGTTAAAGATTTCAATTTGGAGATTGCAGATCAGGAGTTCATTATTTTCGTAGGACCTTCAGGTTGTGGTAAGTCTACCACACTTCGTATGATTGCCGGTTTGGAGGATATTTCTTCTGGTGAATTAAAGATTGGTGACAGAGTAGTTAATGATGTTGAACCCAAGGATAGAGATATTGCGATGGTATTCCAGAACTATGCTTTGTATCCTCATATGTCCGTATATGACAATATGGCATTTGGTTTGAAATTAAGAAAGGTTCCCAAGGATCAGATTGATAAGATGGTTAAGGAAGCTGCAAAGATTCTTGACTTAACTCCTCTTCTTGACCGTAAGCCCAAGGCTTTGTCCGGTGGTCAGAGACAGCGTGTTGCTATGGGACGTGCAATTGTTCGTAATCCTAAGGTATTCCTTATGGATGAGCCTCTTTCCAACTTGGATGCAAAGCTGCGTGTACAGATGCGTATTGAGATTGCTAAATTGCATCAAAGATTAGGTACAACCATTATCTACGTTACACATGACCAGACAGAGGCTATGACCCTTGGTACCAGAATCGTAGTTATGAAGGATGGTGTTATCCAGCAGGTGGATACTCCCCAGAATTTGTATGAGAAACCTCAGAACCTGTTCGTAGCAGGATTTATGGGATCACCTCAGATGAACTTCTTAAATGCTGTTGTTAAGGTAACAGGTGATGTTGCGAATTTAGAGATTGCAGGACATAGCATTCCTCTTCCTCCTGCAAAATCTAAGAAGGTTATAGATGGCGGTTATGATGGCAAAGAAGTTACCTTCGGTATCCGTCCTGAGGATGTATATGATTCAGAAATGTACATTGAAACATCTCCTCAGAGCGTATTCGAGTCTTCTATTAAGGTATATGAGTTGCTCGGTGCAGAAGTTTACTTATATTTCGATTTGGATGAGTTCCCNATTGACTGNANGAGTAGNTNCTNGNACAACNGCANGACCNGGANNTNCNGTTAANTTTGCCNTTGATNTTGGAGAAGATTNANGTATTCGACAAAAGAGNCAGNGNAGATNATTACCAACTAATAAGAATATTTTGAGGGGTACTGGAGACAGTACCCCTTATTTATATTATAGCCGATTATGTGTAACCATTTTTCAAAATTTCTTGCGCAAGAATTTAAAATCATTTATGATAAATATATAGGTAACTATGCAGGGTCCATTCGCGAAATCGCCTCTGCGAGGCTTTCCCTTTGCTCACGAATGGCTTCTCGCCATATAGATTTATAAAAACAGTCTTTATCAAGCTAGCTTGAACTCCCTGTTTTGTATAAACCTGCTTAGCTCTGAATAGTTATATATATAGAATAATATCGGCTGATAAAAGATAGTGGATAGGAGGAAGTATGATTTCGAGCCAGATAATACAGAACAGCATTGATGAATTGAGGGCAATTACAAAGGTAGATTTATGCGTATATGATTTGTCTGGAACTGTGATTGCATCTACGGTGGACAAGACTGAAATTACCGGTGCTTTGATTACTGGTTTTGCTGTTTCGCCTGCAGACAGTCAGGTAATAGGTACTCATCATTTGCTGAAAATTTTGGACGAGGGAGAGCTTCTTTATATATTGTTAGCAAGAGGCATGAGTGATGACGTTTATATGGTAGGGAAGATTGCGGTTTGTCAGATTCAGAATCTGGTGGTTGCATATAAGGAACGTTTCGACAGAAATAATTTTTTCCAAAATCTACTATTAGATAATTTGTTATTGGTTGATATATATAACAGAGCTAAAAAGCTGCATATTGAAGCGACAGCTTCCCGAGCGGTTTTCTTGGTGGAAACTCACTTAGAGAAGGACGGCATTGCCATGGAGCTATTGAAGGGCATGTTTACTAATCAGGGAGGCGACTATATTACAGCAGTAGACGAAAGCAGTATTATTTTGATTAAGTTGCTGGAAAATGATTCCTCCAATGAGATGTTGGAAGCGGTGGCGCAGACCATTGTAGGCATGATGAATACGGAGGCAATGACTAATGTGAAGGTTGCCTATGGTACGGTGGTACACGAGTTAAAGGATGTATCTAAATCCTACAAGGAAGCAAAGATGGCATTGGATGTGGGGAAAATTNTCTATGCTGAAAAAAATGTAGTTGCATATACTACATTGGGAATCGGGCGTTTAATTTATCAGCTGCCGGTAAATCTTTGTAAAATNTTTATAGATGAAATTTTTGGAGATAATGTACCCAGTGATTTGGANGATGNANNGCTGACAACATTGAATAAATTTTTTGAGAATAATCTGAATGTGTCTGAGACATCGAGACAGCTTTTTGTCCATCGCAACACATTGGTATATCGTATTGAGAAAATCCAAAAGACCACAGGTCTTGATTTGCGCAATTTTGATGATGCTCTGACATTTAAGATTGCTTTGATGGTTGTGAATTATATGAAATATTTAGATAATCAGGAATATTAAAGACAACCCCCCGAATATACTTAGTTGGAAGGAAGAAAATAACGACGGAGACGAAACAGTTTTCTTCTATGAAATTTTTTCTATGAAATTTTTTCTATGTTACCTGTTAAGTTTGAGTACATTCGGGGGGTATTATTATGTTTTATGATAGACAGATTAAGTATTTAGATTATTTGGAAAATAAGGAACGCATTCGAGGTGTTGGATTTGCTAAAATAGAAGTGAGAGATAATGTATGTGAATTGCATATACAAGTAAACGGCATGCACGTTACAGATAATTTTGTGCGAAAACTAATGCTGGTAGGAGAAGAAGAGGAAGCTGTACTCTGTGAAATAACATTTGAAAAGGGCAGAGGAAGCGTAGATTTTCAAAAGCTTGACAGCAGAAATCTGGTGGGCAGCGGAATTGCTTATACGCAGCTGTACGGTATTCGTATTCCGATTGCAGCCGGAAAGGAAATATATTGTGTTATCAGGGAGAGAGGGGAAGGGAAACTGTCTGTAGACACGGTGCAGCACGCACAGATACAAACCAAACAGATAGAATCCGAACAGAGACAGGCGGCAGAGGTAAGACAGCCCGTAGAGCGGACGGTACAGGCGGCTAAGGAAGAGCAAATACAAGAGAGGGAAGTGCGAGAAAGGGAAGCACAAGAGGAAAAGAGACAAGCAAGAGAAGCACAAGAGAAGGAATTGATATCAAGAAAAAAACAAGAGAGGGAGGCGCAAGAAAAAGAAGCACGAGAAAGGGAAGAACAGGAAAGGGAAGAGCAAGAGAGGGAAGTACGGGAAATACAAGAAAGGGAAGCTCAGGAGAGGGAAATACAGGAAAATAGACAACAATTACAAAGTCAATTGCAACAAAATGATGATCAGAGGGGAGGAGGTATGCAGACCCGGGGAAATAAGCTTCAATCAGAAGCTGATCTGCAACCGGAAGACCGTCAGCAACAGGCAAGCTCACAGGCTGTAAATGTGTTAATAACATCCAAAGGCATTGATTCGGAGGATATATCCGTATCTACACAGGATGACGTTATTGCCCAAAATATAGAGGAATTTGTCAAGAAAGCTTTGCAGGCAAATACACAGGAAACAGACGGTCAGAAATTGAATAGTGAGAAGTTTGAAAGGGAGGTTGAAAGTCAGGAATCACAAACAGTAAGTCGAAGGATAAAGGTTGAAAATCAACCTTCCGCAAGTAAAGGCTTGCAGGAAAATAAATGGAAACAATTAGCCGCTATTTATCCTCATATCAGACCATTTCGCGATGATAGGGATTATCTGTCCATAAGCCCCAGAGATTTTGTAATTTTGACGGAAAAATATTACAATATGGCAAATAACAGTTTCCTTCTGCACGGCTATTATAATTATAAGCATTTAATTTTGAGCAGATTGGAGAAACGAGGAAATATCACCTATTATGTTGGTGTGCCGGGAAATTTTTATGAGAAAGAAAAGCAAGTGGCGCTCCTATTCGGGTTTGAAAGCTTTGAATGTGCGGAAGAACCGGCAAGGGCAGGAGACTATGGTTATTATATGATGAAGGTAGAGCTATAATCCCTCATAGTCAAATGCGGGAATAAAGCTTTCGCCGGCAGTTTCCCCTTCCTGCAGGAAGCCGTTCTCAATACCGATAGCTTCTGCAAAACTTACTATACGGGTATATTCGTCAGAAGTAATTTTACGGTTTAGCGGCGGCTGATGCGTCATCTGCTCCATAGGAGTATATTGATTCATAATACTGATATAAATGTTGTTTCCATAAGTTTCATGAAGATAGCGCAGTATTTTTTTGGAATCCTTGGTTTGCTCAGGCAGCAATAGGTGACGGACAATGATTCCCTTTTTCATGAGTCCGCTTGCAGTGTCAAACACAGGACGGCAAACCTGCCTATACATTTCCTCAAGAGCGGATGCGGCTATACTAAAATAATCCGGAGAGTGAGAGAGATTTTGGCTTAGCTCTCCGGAATAATATTTAAAATCGGGTAAATAAATATCTACCAGCCCCTGTAAGTATTTTAGGGAGTCAATGTTTTCATAACTGCCGGTATTGTATACAATCGGAACAGATAAGCCGGAAGATTTAGCTTTTTGCAAAGCTACACNTATTTGAGGAATAAAATGGCTGGGAGNAACCNGANTNATATTGTGCGCGCCNTTATCCTGAAGCTCCAGAAAAATTTCAGACAGACGCTGTAGGGAAATTTCAAGACCGCTTTCCCCGTGTGCGATGATATAATTTTGGCAAAAAGCACAGCGCAGATTACAGCCGGAAAAAAAGACAGTACCGGAGCCGTGGGTGCCGGAAATACAAGGTTCCTCCCAAAAGTGAAGTGCAGCCCGGGCGGCAGTAAGCTTAGCGGTTTGGCCACAAAAGCCTGTTTGTCCTGCAAGACGATCCACATGACATTTGCGGGGGCAAAGAGTACAATCCTCCATAAGAGAAGAGACCCATTCTTCGTTATAGCTGGAATTTGAAGTGGGAACGAGCGCTGTTTTATTTATTCTATGAGATGTCTCTATTCTATCGTTTGCATGTATCATTGTGTACCTATCCTCAATGTGTTCATTTCCCAAGTTATTTCTTGGAGAGGTGAAAAACGCCCTGCTGATACAGTCTTCTTATTTCACCAAGTTCATTGACTGAATTTCCATTTGAGAAACAAAAACCGTACATGTCAGGCTATCACTACAACTCTATCCGGCGCCCTTACGGCACATGAAAGGTTCTACTTAGTGCTGCTTTGTTCCCAACCTGACACGGTTCGTAGATTCTCATTGCGTAAGACCGAATTTCAACATTATAGTCATAGTAATCCCAGACAATGTACGGCTTTATTAGTGTATCGGTTTTAAAGGACTTTGTCAAGAGTTTTATGCATGTGTAAGCGGCGGAAACATTAATTGCTCCTTGTCAAAATGGATATATCCCTTTCCTTTTACAAACAGCGTTGTATCAGCCTCTCTCAATTGATTGATGGTATATCCGGTCCTGCGTTCAGGGGTAAAGCCTAACCGAACCTTTTTGATTTCTTTCATGATTTTGCGAATTAATCCTTGATTTCTGTAGTTTTTTTCTGTCATGACGGTACCCAACTGAATAAAGCGCTTTGTGTCGCCTTTCTACCGCATATTTGTCAGGTTGACGGATGCGTTTGCAATAATGTTTTCACCCTGTACTATGGAATAGGGGATGTAGCTGTCTTGCCAAAATCCATTCTGATAGCAGCTTTCAAAGTTCAGACCGAAGGTTTTTTCGGCTAAATTATTAAAGCTTTGTCTGAAAGTGTCGTTTTTTGGTAATTTTTCAATAACTCATACAATTAGTCAGTCCTTCCAATACAATGTTTTGCGTGCCACAATAATAGTTGCTTCCTCGGGAGCATCCAATATCTTCTCAATAACAAAGCCGGCATTTTGTAATAATTTCGATTCATGATCTATAGACAACGGGATATCAAAATGAACGAATTTATCTGCAGGTACTGCGAATTTCCTCCTCTTTTCCAAATATACGCTACGCAGAAGTTCTTCCTCTTCTTCGCAGCAAGCGATATAATCTGCCAGAAGAAAAATTCCGTTTTGTATCAAACTATGGTAAATTTTTTGATATAGTTCCTTTTTGCGCTCCGGTAAGAAATGATGTAAACTTTCAAAGGAAATAACAGCATCCCATTTATTTTTGCCAAGGTCATATTGAAAATAATCCTGACATACTGTGGTAAGACATTTGTCATAATGCTTTTCCAGCAATTTATCCAGCATGCTTTGGCATAAATCTATGCCTGTAACCGCTATGTCAGGTTTTTTTGCCAGATTTTATCCAATTCTAAACCGGTACCACACCCTAAGTCTAAAATATTATTGCATTGAGGGGGTAATAAATCAGCAAGATTACAGTACGATTTTTCCCAAATTGACATATGCTGTTCATAATCATCAAGCCTCTTTAAAAAGAAATCAGCCATTTCCTCCAAGGGCAAATCCGATGTGTCCGATAGCCATTGCTTTAAATCCTGCATGTATTTTTCTGTTGCTGTCATAATAATCTCTCCATTTCGGAGCGTTTGCACGACGGGCAATGTAAGTCTAGAGCACTGACCACATTATATTCAGTTTACATTGCCACTCATAGCCTATCTGTGACGCTCCAGCACAAATAAGGATGTGAAAATCAGTACAAAAGAGTGAGTTTTCAAATAGTTTTACATGTTTAAAAGTAGTCGTATGTAGGATATCCTTTTCTTTGCAATTACTATAGCTGANNGCNNTGAACNNTGCTTGCCACCTTATATATTTTTATAAAAAATCATGAGCCGATACTGATATCAGCTCATGATTTTACTTGCTCATTTTCCTTAGGATACGGTATATGCTTTTCTCCGACAGATAGTATTTACAGGCTAATTCTGTAGCTTTGACTCCGGCAAGGTAATCTTCGTAAATCTGCTTATCGCGCATAAAAAGCTCCTGCTTAATCTGCGTATTTGTTCCCCAAGATTGCCTATGTGCTGCTTTTCGCGGGATATAAATATTTTCTCCGTCAACATACTGCTGTATCAATTCTATTATTTCTATTGGCAGAATCTCTTCTGCTCTTATATAGCCCATGTTTGCCTCCTAAAATAATATTTTCAGGGATAGCACCGGCTATAACAATTCTCTATATCCGTATTGCAATAGCTGATGCTACGCAAACATAACATATTTTTTCATAAAATCCTCCATTCTTGGTTGGTTTGGCTGCTTTGACTCTCACGCACCGTAAATTAATATTAGCAAGTAAAAAACAAAAGGTCAACAAAAAAAACATTCCTATCTATATAAAAATGTGATAAACTGTGTTTAAAAGCANCTGACGATTTNNTTATTTTATATTATGGNATGGAGTTTGCTATGCTGAGGAATTATTTTCAACGGGTNGGAACCAAAAGAGTTCTNATGACAATAGTNGGGAATATTTTTATANGNTTGGGAATTGGGATTTTTAAGCTTTCCGGCTTGGGAAACGATCCTTTNANCGGTATGAATATGTCACTAGCGGNATGTGTGGGTTTGGAATATGCGCATTTTCAGGTGATTTTTAATCTTTGTCTGTTTGTGGTACAGTGGTTTTTGGGCAAGGAATTTATCGGGGTGGGTACTGTTGTCAATGCCTGTTTTTTAGGGTATATTGTAACATTTTTTTATAATGTGCTGTATGGGCTGTGGGGAGCGCCCGATACGCTTTGGATACAAGTGTTTGTGGTGTGTATTGGTGTGGTAATATGCAGCTTTGGCTTATCACTGTACCAGACTTCAGATGTGGGTGTGGCACCCTATGACAGTTTGTCTTTGATTACGCAGAAGCACCTGCCGAAGATACCATATTTTTGGCATAGAATTTTAGATGACGGCATTGCGGCATTGGTGTGCTATCTTGCCGGCGGTATTGTGGGCTTGGGAACCTTAGTGTCGGCATTTGGTTTAGGGCCGTTCATTCATTTCTTTAATGAGCATTTCAGCAAAAAACTGTTGGTTGATAAAAATAATAAGTAAAAGAGGTCAAGAGTGAAAAACAATAAAGAAAGGAAAATATGCAAATTATGAATAAGAATGCATTTCGTCAGTTATCGTATGGAGTTTATGTAGTGAGTACATGGGATAAGGGGAGAGCAACAGGCTGTACGGCAAACAGTGCCATGCAGATTACATCGGAGCCTGCAACGATTGCCGTGAGCATTAATCATGACAATTATACCAATCAGTGTATTCAGGACACGGGCAAGTTTGCCATTTCAATTTTGGGTGAAAATTCAAATCCCGGAATTATCGGAACCTTTGGCTTTAAGAGCGGCAAAGACAATAATAAATTTGATGAGGTAAAGCAGGAGCTGAGAGAATGTATGCCGGTGGTGGCTGAGGCTTGTGCATATATTGTTTGTGAGGTTGTGGATAAAATGGAGACTTCCACCCATACGGTTTTCTTGGGAAAGGTCTTGGATGCAGACATGCTGAAAGCGGACGATCCTATGACATATGCGTATTATCACAATGTTGTCAAGGGCAAAAGTCCTAAGAATGCTCCCACATATATTGCGGAATAACGAGTAAAAGGTCGGTTTACATTTAATGAGTCAAGCGCCGTGCCTAAAGGGAGACACGGCGTTTGTTTATGATGTTGTCAGGTAGCCTCAGAAGACGAGGCTGCCCTTTCTTCTTTTTCCTTTTTATTGCGTTTTCTAAGCTCTACAAAAAAAGTCTTTAGCATTTCGCTGCATTCATCCTCCAAAATGCCGCGAGTCACGTTTACCTGATGGTTGAATTCCGGCAATTCCAAAATATTTAATATCGAACCGGCACAGCCGGCCTTGGGATTCATGCAGCCCAACACTACCTCGGGGATGCGTGCCTGAACAATGGCGCCGGCACACATTTGGCAAGGCTCCAAGGTTACATATAGCGTACATTCCTCTAAACGCCAGTCACCTATGACCTTGCTTGCTTTTCTGATGGCGGTAATTTCTGCGTGTGAGAGAGTATTCTTGTCCGTATTGCGGCGGTTGTAGCCGCGACCGATGATTCTACCCTCATGTACGATAATGCAGCCGATGGGAACCTCGCCCAGAGCGTATGCCTTCTTTGCCTGTTTCAGGGCTTCCTTCATGTATTTTTCCTGGATGTTTTTAATAACTGCCATAGTGCCGGTCCTTTTGATGTGGTGGATATTGTGGGTTATTGGGGAGGTATGTTATAGTATTTTCTGAAAAGCTTCTATGCTTTCTGTCCGTCCTCTTTCCAATAGTATGAGCTCATCTTCCATCAGTCTCATATGTGCTATTGTCACCTCCGTGTCCGACTTTACTGTCTCCACTATGCGGTGAAGCTCTGCCAAGCCCGAAGGGGTCATATGGTACTACCGTAAAATTGCCACAATCCCGGTTCAGTATAATCTGCAGCAGCTTACGGCTGAATTTTTCACTAATACCGGGGTAGGTCATAACGGAGCCAAATAGAAAATTGTCAATGAGATTCAGCGCCTCCAGTTTCTTGTAGTACTTCATTTCTTCCATAGGTATCTCCTTTTCGATGTTGACGGAAAAGAGAAATACTTAGAAAAAATTGCTGCCGTTCTAACTCTATCCGCCATATTTTATTATTTCATACGGGGGATTGTTTGCCGAAGCGGCTTAGATTGCTCCCGGATATGTAAGCACATTATAGCTAGAATTAGGTTAACTGTCAAGTGATAAATTTAAAATGGATAAACAATAGTAATGGATGCCAGATTCGGGCTAAGTTTCATTCAGTATAGCATTTTGTCTAGCATTAAGGCATTTCAATGGTTTTCATAAGGACAGCTGCCGGCAAGGAAATTCCGAATGGCACTGTCGATTCCTGCGTAATCCACTTTGCTTAAGTCGGTTACATCAATAGAAATTCTGTTGTCACCTAAGTCAAACATGGACTGTTTTCCGCTACCTGTCTGTAGGTTTCAAAGTCAAGATAAATGCCTTTGCTTAGTCCGATATGGCGTTCCTCGGTGTTTTCTCTGTTTAAAAATCTTTGATGAAGTATTACGAGGGGAGCTTTTCCGTCGTTGGTAAAATTGCTTTCCATCACAAAATCCATGCCTGTCTTCATCAGGCATTCGGCAAAGTAAAATAATAATTTGTAAGCGCAGGCTCCGTAAAACTGGGTCTTTTCCACTGTGGAGGCATCGTATTGAAGTCCGTCATGCAATACTTCCTTAACGGTATCCTTGCACAGAACTGGCAGTCTTATAATGTTTTCCAAATGCTTGGCGTATCGCGACTTTCCCGAAGCCGATGCACCTGCAATTAAAATTATTTTTTGCGACATGTCAGTATCCTTTCTGGTATATTAGCAGATTCATTATATAATGAAAAAAACGTTCTGTCCACGTTTTGCAATAAAAAATCGCATTACAGTAATAACCTAAAATTGCCGCAGGACAGGGTATAAATTCCACTAAAAAGGTTAGAATAAGCGATAGTATATCGGTAAAAGGAGGGCATGTAATGAATCTGGAGCAGCAGTTAAACGAACTGACGGGAAAGACGTATGGAAAAAGTATTTCTGCGTGTACTGATGCGCAGTTATACGACTGTGTGCTGCAGCTTTGCAAAAATAAAATAGCGGAGACCCCTGCTATTACAGGTGATAAAAAGGTTTATTATATTTCCATGGAATTTTTGATTGGAAAGCTTTTAAGTAATAACCTGATTAATCTGGGTATTTATAAGGAGCTAAAGCATATTCTGGAAAAAAATAAAAAGAACCTGTCGGCAATCGAAGAGCTGGAGCCGGAGCCTTCTTTAGGAAACGGAGGGCTTGGACGTCTGGCGGCGTGTTTTCTGGATTCTATTGCTACCTTGGGTCTTCCGGGAGACGGTATCGGTTTGAATTATCATTTTGGGCTTTTCCGTCAGGTATTTAAAAATCATTTGCAGATGCAGGAAAAAAACGAGTGGCTGGAGAGAAACGGATGGTTAAATGCCACGGATGTTTCTTTTCAGGTATCTTTTGGTGATAAAAAAGTAACTGCGGTGCTTTATGACATTGATGTCATAGGATATGAAAACGGCGTCAATAAACTGCACCTGTTTGATATAGCCGGTGTGGACGAGGGCTTGGTAAAGAGGGGAATTGATTTTGACAAAACGGCTGTGGAAAAAAATCTGACCCTGTTTCTCTACCCCGATGACTCCGATGAGGCGGGAAATCTGCTGCGTATTTATCAAGAGTATTTTTTGGTAAGCTGCGGCGCCCGGTTGATTATTTATGAAATGAAGGAAAAAGGCCATGACCTGCACCTTCTCTATGAGCATGCGGTAATTCAGATTAATGATACGCATCCTACCATGATAATTCCGGAGCTGATCCGTATTTTGAGTGAGGAAGAGGGCTTTCGTATGGAGGAAGCCATTTCGGTGGTGAGTAAAACCTGTGCTTACACCAACCATACCATATTGGCGGAGGCATTGGAAAAATGGCCGCTTGCCTATCTGGAAAAGGTAGTGCCAAAGCTGGTTCCCATTATCAAAGCGCTTGATAAGTATGTATCGGAAAA
>WFLY01000108.1 GCA_009177215.1 Bacillota bacterium | reverse complement strand
GGTTTCCCACACTTTAAACNNANGCGGAAGATGGNACTTNAANNATTATCACTTTTAAAAATACTGATAGAAAGANGCTTTCTGACACATTATCTGCAANGTGTAACCAAAGTGTAACTAAATAGTTTGCTTTCGCATTGAGGATAAACTTTGCATAAGAAAAGTTGTTTTATATTGTGCGATTACTCTATATAAAGTAGAATGATATAATAAGATAAATTTTAATTTTGGAGGTAATCAAGATGGGAAATTTTGAAAAAACCTTTGATAGTGCTGCAGTGAATTATGATAAAAGTCGTCCAATGTATGTAAAAGAGATATATGAGGATATATTTAACTACAAACAGATAAATCAAGATAGCCATGTGCTTGAAATTGGCATGGGAACAGGAAAAGCGGCTCAGCTAATTCTTGATACTCATTGCCATTTTGTTGGAATTGAACCGGGAGAGAACCTTGTAGCCTTGGCAAAAGAGAAGTTACAGAAATATGCAAATTTCTCATTATATAGTCTGACTTTGCAAGATTATATATGTGCAGATAATTCTTTTGATTTAGTATATGCGGCTACTGCATTTCACTGGATTCCAGAAGAATATGGTTACAGGAGAGTTTATAATNTGCTAAAAAGCGGCGGTGTNTTTGCCCGTTTCGCCTATCATGCTGGTNCCGATAAAGGNCGCAGAGNGTTGACTGATGAAATACAGGAACTCTATCGCAAATATATGNATCAAGAGAACCATCCCGTCGAGTTCAGCGATGCGGATGCAAAAAGGCTGGCTGATAAAGCGCTTGCCTACGGTTTTGTTGATGTAAAACATATGCTGTATCATGCGACAAAAGATTTCACAGCCGATGAATATATATCGCTNCTGAGAACATACCCGGATCACATGAAGTTGGAATCAGTCGCCCGCGAAAAACTATTTGAAGGGATTTTTCATGCCATAGTGGACAACGGTGGAACCATGACGGTGTATTATACAATGGATTTGGANCTGGCGAGAAAATAAATTCCAGTTTCTGAACCCGTAGAGATAGACGGGCAGAAAATTCAACGACNTACTATCCATTACAAGTTCATAGGGGCATTGGAAACCCTTGAATAATGGATATTTCTAAATCACCTATTCCAACTATCCAACAGATGAGGGAGCTATCCCGTGAAAAGATTGAAACGCTCTGTTAAATGCCGTTGGAGAATGATACACAGAGCAGCAGGCAATTCGCCCAAGCTGTTCATAGTCAATCTCTCCTGTCAAATGTTCCTCAATGTAATTCATGCTTTGATTTAATCTTTGTACCCACTCTATTGGGATACCTTCTTAATCCTACACAAAATTACTCATATATTATAAAATTTTTCTTATGATTTTTCCTCTCAATATTTGCACAAAAAAGAGAGGTCATATGCGTTTATCTTTTTTGGATTGGTATCCATAATTCGCAGAATACATCCCCTTCTTCAAAATATACTTCATAATCTGTTTCCACACTGCTCTCATAACCGCTTTGTGGGAGAAACTCTTTATAAAATTTTTCCCATGCTTCAGAAATGCAATCCCCATCATTTCCAATACATCGAAATACTACGTAAGTACATGCATCCGTCTCCCAGACACGATAAACCCCTGACGGTAAAGATGCATCGTCCACTTTTACATCATGATCAAGCANTANTCNGATTCCATATNCAAAGCTGGTTTCATTCTCTTTAAGNGGTGCACAGAGGTCCATACAGCTTACCTTTATCCCCGCCGATAAATGCTCTTAAAGGTTCTATCTGGTTTTTGTTCCAGCATTCGCCCCAGAAATCGGAAATATCGTGATTACTGTCGTCATTGATAATTTCCACCGGGAATGCTTTGACAACTGCCAAAAAACTTTGTTTCTCTTTTCGTTCCACCCGATAATCAATTTTTCTGGCACCCTCTAAAGATACCTTTATCGTCAGCGGATTAAACAGGACGAGCTGCGTTCCTGAAAGCTTTGCATATTTGGGGGCAACACCATGAAATCTTGTAAATGCCTTGGTAAATCCATCCTGCGTTTCAAAACCATATTTCATTGCAATGTCAATCACTTTTTTATCTGTTCCAATCAGATCCTGACCAGCCAGAGAAAGCCTTCTATTCCGAATATAAGTATTCAAAGTCATCCCTGACATGAAGCTAAATGCCCGGCAAAACTCATAAGGAGAGAAGTTGACCTGTTTCGCTATATCCTCCATGTGAATATCTTCTAGAAGATGTGCTTCGATATAATCTATTGCTTTCTGCAGTCTCTCAATCCAAAGCATTTTAACCCTTCCTCCGTTTCCTCATAAAATAATCATCCTATCCCAGTCCTCCATTCATAGCCAATACAGCCTTCAAAGAACAAACCGCCTCTTCTATATCAAGGCAGGAGGATTGGTTTTCTTTTATGCACTTCAACACATGCCTGATAACTGCCTCATAGCAATCTGTCTGCTGTAAAGGAATTTCCTCCTTTGTTTTTTCAGAAAATAACTCAAGCTTTGTATTCATCTGTCCATCTGCATACCCATCCTCATAATATCGAACAGTGCCCTGCTCCATGATTGCTTCATATCCAACAGAAAAGGGATGCGTAGCAGGCATACAGGAAGCCCCTCTGATAAAGGCATATGCATCTTTGTATTTCATACATGCTGCTACTATTGACTGCTCCCCACATACATCAACCTTAGTTGCTGTAATTTTCTCTGCCTCTCCCATGATTCTGACAACAAAGTCCATATCATGCATCATAAGATTAAGTCCGATATGTCTGCTGTCCAGATTTCCCCACCACGGCGGAGTTTCTCTTTTCACTTGTAATTCTATCAACCTTCCGTATTGATTGCTTTTTACCAAATTATAAAGATATTCATAAGCATATTCAAAACGTAAAAACAGGTCAACAAAAACACGCCTGCCATATTGCTGCCCTGCTTTTAAAATTGCCTCTGCATCCTCCCGTGTTTCCGCTACCGGCGTTTCTATAAAAACATGTTTCCCGGCACGAAGCGCCATAATTGCCACCTCCTTATGCAGATAATTTGGGAGACATATATCCACTAAATCAATTTCCTTACTGCACCATATTTCTTCCATGTCGGTTGTAGTTTGAACATGGAATTTATCTTGTAGTGCCCTCAGTTTTTCAGCATTTCTTCCCCATACGGTTATTTTTTCCACATCTGTCATTTTTGCATACAGCTCTGTATGATATGCACCAAAACCTGTTCCTAAAACTGCAATATTCATATTTGATACCTTCCTTCGTTGATAAACTTTTTACATAATTTTATCAAACACTACGAAAGTATTCTTTTCCTATCTTGCACAATTTTGTCAAATTACTAAAAACAAATATTTATTCGCTTATAAAACAATATTCGCTTTTCTCGCCTCACTGCATAAATCACGGACAATCAAGTATAGTTTTTCCCATCTTTAACAAAATGCGCCCCACATTGCCGAAACTCAAAATGCACATTACGGAAAAAACATTGCTTCCGTATGGCAAGTACCCATTCATAATCAAGCGGTCCGGCATTTTATCCGACTCGCCGCCAACTACAACTAATTCGACATCTTTCAAATAGGCTGAAAGGTTAATATTTTCTATCAATGGCTGACAGATAATATTTTTATGCTTGATAGGCAATTCCCTAAAAATAGAGAGCCTATAATCAGCCCTGTCTTGATTCTCTACCGTACAGCCGACGGTCACAGTATCATATCCATCGTTCCAATCTTCCGGATTACAATCCATAAAACGCTCAATACGCTTTGTCAGAAATATAAAATGCAGGTCAGAACGCTCCCGCATCATGCACCAACATTCCTCACGCCAATCATCAGCTTCCTCAATCAGAAAATCGGTAGAAAAACATAGAAAAACTGTCTGTCCCGATTTTATTTTTTATGCTCCCGATTTGTTTTTAGTGACAGGGGCATAGAAACCGTCCGTCTTTACAATGTTGTTCGTATCAATTCCATGCTTGTAATCACCTTTATGAATGTAACAGTATTTACAGCCTTCGCTGTGCTTGTGACAACCACGCCACGGATTCCACATCGCTATTTAGCCCTCCGTTACTCTTGATTTTTTCTACACATATCAATAAGCTTTTCGCTTTTTTGGTATCGTCTGCAAAGTCTATCATTATAATTATATATGGCTGTCGAATATTATCAAGCCAATAACTATAAATTATTTAAGCTATTAGGTACTGTGTAGACATATTCAAAAGAAAGGTAAACAGTAAAATGTAATTGGGTGAATAATTATGGCAAAAAGACCAGTACCACAATACAACTTCAAGGGTTTCAGAGCAGCGGTTAAGGCGATAGACAGACGCAGAGGAACAATTACCTTATCCCTCTGTCCCTTCTTTTGGATACCATCCGGTAATGGTTTTTGTCTTTGAGAAGTTCTTTAACTTCATTTGTCTTTTTTCTTGTCAGTTTCAGAGAAATGTTTATATCAAAACAGCCGGTTTCAGGTAAATCCAGACCTTGTTTAATCCCGTTATTTCCATCTTTGACCCGAATCAGGAAGAACCATCCTTTTTCTTGGATATGTGCCATACTGTTAAAAGATTCATATCCCCGGTCGGCTATTACAAGCGCTTTTGGAAACTCCGAACAGTCCACCATTTCCTGAAACGCTTTATGCTCATTACGCTCCCCGGCTTTTTGGACAACTGCATCGGAATATCTATGTTTATTTAAATTGTATAAATCATTGATACGCAGAAGGTTATACGCTTTGTGCCCATTTGATCCAGCTATGTAAGACTCTTTATCTGCCAGGTT
>WFLY01000134.1 GCA_009177215.1 Bacillota bacterium | reverse complement strand
ATTATTGAAATTGTATTTGATGGTGGAAAAACGGCCATATTTTCTTATGATTTCGGACAGGCATTATCCTATACGGAGGAAAAAAGAAATATACCTGATCTTCTAAGAAATACAGAAGGATTTCAGGAGTTTAGTTTATCGGAGAAAATACGAACAAGTAAAGAAATCGCTTCTTTTTATAAAAATCTCTTGGATTTGAATGATACCNNTAGAACATANATGAACTATACNANTATAGATGTTCTATATGNTAATGATGNTAAANANGNTTTGGANCTGATTGATTTGTATGANAAGAACTTTGGATATGTTTTCATTTCATACACACAATCTGTTTATAAACCTGGTTCAATAGATGCTTACCCCAATAAACATGATACACATCATGTGATAGGCCAAGAGTATGACAAAGTAATGATAGTAATAGACGATAATTTTAGGTACGATGATGACGGCAGGATTCAAGGTCGCATCCATCCCAATCCAGACTACTTTTTTTACAAATTATTATATCAAGGGGTTTCAAGGTCAAGAGAAAAATTATGTGTTTTGGTAGTAAACAATTATACAATGTTTATGCAAATATCAAATATAAAATATCAGATGTTAGAGAGATATCAATACAAAGAGAATCTCCTGAGTAGGGATATATCTATTAAAGAGTTGAATAGAATGGTAAAAACGATAAAAGATGGATTGACGGAATTAAATGCTGATGATGCTGAATTGATTTCGGATACAGTAATCATGATTAAAGATGAATTGTGTTCAGCAGATCCCAAAAAGAAGGTCATCAGTAATGGTATAAAATTTTTAAATTTGATTTTGCAAAAGAATCCAGAAGTTAGCTTACTGGCTTTAAATGTTAATAATTACATAAGATACATAGCGCAATTTGCAAAAGGTGTTATTAATATATAATTGCCCTGCGATTCCGTAATGTTTATACATTTGTAAAATGCATAAACGAGGAGTCTGTTAGGGGNGGTGTCTGGGATTCATATGTAAAATTTTAAAATATAGTTAAGAATAGTAAACATGTTCTTGCAGAACTAATCTTCCTCCATTGCACATTTTTATTTNCCTAAGCGGANGAAAAAATAAGTAATTANCAGGNCCTNGCTGAGTGTCTTCCTCCCCCGCAAGGATCTTTATCTTCTCTGTATCTACAAGATATGCTGGAATATATTGTGTAGTCTGGGAAGAGGCGATTGAAAAAAAGGGAAAATCATGGTATGATAATTGGTGAAAAGGAAGGTGCTTGATGATTTCAGAAAATCAAACGAATTCAAAACGAAAAGAAACATTAAAGGCAATAGAAACATTATCTCTTTTGGATGATAATCTGATGACACTAGTGTTTGATAGGAACATAGAGGCCACAGAACTGTTGCTGAATGTGGTTTTGCAACGGGATGATTTAAAAGTGTTAGAAGTGGTAGCTCAGAGAGAGTATAAAAATCTGTTGCCAGACGGCCGTTCTCTTACCATAGATATTTATGCTATAGATAAGGAAGAGAAGGTTTATGACATTGAGGTTCAACGGGCATCGGCAGGAGCAGATGTTCACAGGGCTAGGTTCCATAGCAGCATGATCGACACGAAAATGCTGAAAGCGAGACAGGAGTTTAAAGAAATCCATGATTCTTATGTAATATTCATAACGGCAAGCGATGTTATAGGAGCAGGTTGTTCTTTGTATCATGTTAAGCGAATGATTGAGGAAACAGGCACATATTTTGGCGATGGTTCCCATATTATATATGTGAATGGCAGTTATAAGGATGACAATGATCCAGTTGGAAAACTGATGCATGACTTTAGATGTTTGAGTTCTGCTGATATGTTCTATCCAGTATTGGCAAGACAGGTGAAATATTTCAAGGAAACGGAAGGAGGTCGGGAAATTATGTGTCAGGCATTTGAGGATTTAGCAGAGAAAAGAGTTTTAGACGAAAAGGCCAGCTTGATTAAGAACCTCATGGAAACTATGAAGTGGACGGCAGAGCAGGCTATGGAAGCGATGAAGATTTCAGAAACGGAAAAGAAACTTCTTGTGCCGAGACTGTAAATGGGGAGAATCCCAAAGTTTGTGTAAACCTTCAAACTGATGGAAGATAAAATTTCTCCGTTTGGAGGTTTTTATATGGGAAGAAAAAACGAAAGTCCACAAAAAGCAGCAATGAGAGAAATGATGCGCGGTTATCTAAAAGATAACGATATCAGCATCAAAAATGGAACCGATGTCAATTCCGTCATGCGCGACCTGATGTCCGTTCTTCTGGAAGGCGTACTGGATGAAGAGCTGGATGAAGAACTCGGCTACTCTAAGTACGATTACCGCAGCAAAGATACCAATAACAGCCGTAATGGGCACTCGAAAAAGACCATGCATACCAGCTATGGGGATATGGATGTGGCAATCCCCCGTGACCGTAACGGCGAATATGAACCCCAGTTCATCAAAAAGTATCAGAATACCGTGACCCAGGACATGGAAGAAAAGATACTCTCTGGTGCTAGAATATAAATAGTACAAGTTAGACATGGAAAATTCCTAATATAAAAGTATAATAAATAACAGATGGAGGAATGGACATGGCTACACAGTACACAGAAGATTTTAAGAAG
>WFLY01000311.1 GCA_009177215.1 Bacillota bacterium | reverse complement strand
TCACAGACTTATGGGAAAAGTCTGGGCTGTCCTTTTTGTGCGTTTAAGGGGGTATTTATGGAGGGAGGCGAAAGCCAATGAAGGAAGTTCCTATTTGGGAAAAGAGCAATTTGAGTCTGGAAGAAGCTGCTGCTTATTCTGGAATTGGTATTAACAAACTGCGCGAGCTTACCAATGAGAAGAATTGCCGATTCGTTTTGTGGGTCGGCAATAAGCGGTTGATCAAACGCCGCCTGTTCGATCAGTAC
Source organism: Bacillota bacterium (assembly GCA_009177215.1). Taxonomy (GTDB): domain Bacteria; phylum Bacillota; class Clostridia; order Lachnospirales; family Lachnospiraceae; genus Acetatifactor. Next base: position 1,264 of record WFLY01000311.1, on the reverse strand, counting down.
ATTGAGCAGGAGTATTCTATCTGACATAGCTATGCAAGTTCTTGCAGTTTTTGTGAAACTTGTGGTGTAAAATCGGCTTTGATATGGTACAATGAATGAGTCATATCAAGGCTCTTTCCACCAAGGAAAGGAGTTTGAAAATGTCTGAAAAACGGAAAGACAATAAAGGACGAATCTTAAAGACAGGAGAGAGCCAGAGAAAAGACCTGATTTATCAGTACCGCTACACGGATATGCACGGAAAGAGGCAGACAATATATTCCTCTGATTTGAAGGAACTGCGGGAAAAGGAAAAGACGATCCAGAAGCAGCTTGATGATGGGATTGATTATGCTGCCGGAGAAGTTACCGTTATTGCCCTTTTAGAACGCTATATCAGTTTGAAACAGGGTGTACGCTACAATACCAAAGTCGGGTATAATTTTGTGCTTAATCTCATCAAGAAAGAAGATTTCGGCTATCGACAAATAAGGGATATTAAGGTATCGGATGCTCAACAGTGGATTATGAAACTGCATAATGACGGTAAAGGGTACAGCACAATTACGAGTGTCAGAGGCGTTATTAAGCCGGCATTTCAAATGGCGTATAACGAGGACATTATCCGCAGGAATCCTTTTGATTTCAAGCTGGTCGATGTTGTTCCTAACGATTCACAAAAACGGATTGCCATGACTAAAGAACAGCAGGCGCTTTGGATGGGATTTATTCGGGAGGATAAAACTTACTGCAAGTATTATGATGAGTTTGTTGTCCTGCTTGGAACGGGGATGCGTGTCAGCGAATTTTGTGGNTTNACAAAAAGTGATNTGGATTTTGAAAGCCGGAANATCCGTGTAGATCATCAGCTTGTCAGGGAACGGGGCGGAAAGTATTATGTTGAGAAAACNAAGACNGAATGNGGNTGNCGNTTTATCCCTATGACAGAGGACGTTTATCGAAGCCTGAAAAATATCCTTACCCGTCGCAAGAGGATGAAGACGGAAATGGTTGTTGACGGATACAGCAACTTTCTTCTGCTGGACAAGAATGATAAACCGAAAGTAGCGCTGCATATCGAAAATGAGATGCGGTGGGCAATGAAGAAATACAAAAAGCTATATCCAGAGAATCCATTGCCACACATTACGCCTCATGTGTTCCGTCATACATTCTGCACTAATATGGCAAATGCAGGTATGGACATTAAGACCTTACAGTATGTAATGGGACATTCCGATGTAGGTGTTACGCTGAATGTTTATACTCATGCCAGTTATGACCG
>WFLY01000110.1 GCA_009177215.1 Bacillota bacterium | reverse complement strand
TCGCAGACATTGAAATCATCATCCACAACCAGTGCCCGCAAACCTTCCAGTTCCTTTATCTGTTTTGCAGTTTGCTCCACGTCCTGCAGTTTTAATCCAAGTTCTACCGTAAATGTGCTGCCCTTACCCATCTCGCTCTCGACGTTGATGGTGCCGTTCATCATCTCCACAATATTTTTGGTAATGGCCATGCCCAGCCCTGTTCCCTGAATACCACTCTGTGTCACGGTAGACTCCCGCTCAAAGGGTTCAAAGATATGCTCCACAAAATCCGGTGACATTCCTATGCCATTGTCCTTAATGATAAATGTATAATCGCCGTATCCGTGCCGGAATGTGGTTTTCTGTATGATCCGGAATGAGACCGTGCCTCCGGCGGGCGTATACTTCACCGCATTGCTTAACAGATTAATGAATACCTGATTTAACTTCAAAGGATCGGCTATAACATCCTCATTGGTAACCTCAAGGGTATCGATAAATAATTCAAGCTGTTTTGCTTTGATCTGGGGCTGGATGATATTTACCAGATTATGCATCAGCTCAGAAATATTGCACTCCTGCTCTTTAATCTGCACTTTCCCGCTCTCAATTCTGCTCATATCAAGAATATCATTGATGAGACTGAGAAGATGATTGCTGGAAGAAAGAACCTTCTGCAGACAATCCAAAACCTGATCCTTGTTGTCAATATGGCTGACGGCAATGGTAGAAAATCCTATAATGGCATTCATGGGGGTACGGATATCATGGGACATATTGGACAAAAATGTAGTTTTAGCCCTGTTTGCATGCTGTGCCTGCATCAGTGCATCCTGAAGAGCCTGAGTCTGCTCTCTCTGTTTTCTGACCTGTTCCGTAATATCTTTTGATACTACCATTACCATAATGTCACCTGTATCGTCATCCTTGGTCATGACAAAGGACTGGCGTACACACATCTGATTCTGTTCGGAATCCCCTTCCCAATACTCGGCTGTGACTTCTCTGTCACCCTGCTCAAAGCATCTGGTCAGATTCTCCGTGTTTACAGCGGCAGAATAATCTTCCATGGATTCCGCCAAAATAAACTTTTTCCATTTTTCAAAATATTCTGATGCCTTACACGGAACTGTCAATCCCGCTCGCTCAAGGAGCAATATCCTCCGCCCGTCTATAGTTCTGATAATATCCTGTTCAATAAGATCCCGTGTCAGGTTAAACTCAAAGCTGCATAAGGAATTGGACATGAGCGCTATCTGGTACTGTCTCTCTTTGCGGTTTGCGAGCGACCTTTCCGCCTGAATACGCAGCTCTTTTTCTTTTAACTCCGTTACATTCTGGCGGATAAATAAAACCTTGGAAGCCTTATTGTCTTTTCTTTCCAGACAGATAACATTCATGTGTTCCCACTCCGGGTGTCCGCCTCTTATCACACAACACTCATACCGCAAATCATTTTGTTCTGACATAGCCGTGATAATGGAATCTTTATCCATAAAATCAACAAGCTCCTGACGGCGGCTTTCTTCCACTAAGGATGCCAGATAAATTACGAGATTCTGATATCTTCCGCTTTCTGCGATTTCTGTACCTTCAGGTTTTGTTCCCGCCAGAGACTGATAGGTGCCCTCCTCAAAATCAACCATAGCAAACCGTGAAAACAATGTGTTGACACCGCTTGTAATGTATCCCATCTCCCGATTTTCCTCCTCCAGCCGTTTCCGCCTGCGTCCGGCAAGGATAAGAATGATGACAATGTAGACAGCAAACAGAAAGATAAGCATAACCTCCAGCTGAATTCCCACAAGATTTTCTTCTGCAATCATGCTCTGCGTAACATTTTTCGGAAATGTCTGCACAAGAACATAGGGATTATGCGGCAGATATGTGACACAGATATTGTCTGTCTCACTGGAGGAATCACATGCAAAAGCGCCTTCCCCGCCATTATCAAAGACCTGTCGCACCTGACCTGCAGCATCCTGATCAATCATACCAGTCTCTGTCAACATGTCAAGAAGATGTCCTTCATAAACCGTACCGTCAGAACTGGCAATTACTCTGCCGTCGGTTGTGCACAGGAATACCCGCGCCTCTCCTCCGAAATACGTGGTAGTGAGCATGCTTCTCAAATATTCCTCAGCCAGAAAAGCTCCCCGCAGTACACCGATAATCTGGTCATTAAAGCGGACGGGTGCATAAAAACATGCCATTGTCTCATCAAAAAAGTGGGGAGCAAATATGATCTCTATGCTACTGTTTCCGCTGATACCGTCAGTATAGAACCCCCGCTCCGTCACATCGGCGCTCCGTCTGTCGGAGGAATAGTCCACACCGTTAAGATCCGTGAACATAATGGCATCAAACTGGGAGTTTTCTTCCATTTTTTCAAGCATCTGTGCCGTGATCATGGGCTCAGTCAGGCTTTCTCCCACAAAGTATGCATAGGTATTGATCTGCCTCAGGGCATTATTCAATTCCTCATCGATCTGCTCGGATTTCATCCGCGCGGAATCCGCCGCATAAGCTCTGTTCTGCTCCTCCGTCCTTCTGCTGTTCTGTTCCGTAAACCAGAAAAATAAAAGGACAATAGCGACTAACAGGGAAATTACATAAATTGTCTCTCTCAAAGTCTTTTTCTTGTTCATAACTGACTCCTTGTATCCATTACATTGCTGTCATCAGCGCTTTTTCGCCGTCCGAAGGATCCAATCCACGGCCGCCTCAGCGTGTGTGGGCAGAGCGCTAAAAGCCTGGGATGCCCCGGGTTCCGGCTCCTCTATGCCCGTATAAAAAGCATACAGGGCGTATCTGGCCAACAATCCTGACACGCGCCCTCTCTCCACGGAATCCTCAGTTCCCAGAACGATCACCACCAAATCGTGCTCTAAACTTCCGTCATCCACGGCCAGGGATGTGATCAGGCAGGCTCCGGCCTT
>WFLY01000097.1 GCA_009177215.1 Bacillota bacterium | reverse complement strand
TCTTGGTGGCACGCACGGAATTACAGCCATGGGCAATATTGGCAAAGGGTCCGCCATGCACAAGCGCAGGCGTATGCTCCAAAGTTTGGATTAAATTAGGCTTGATAGCATCCTTTAGAAGCGCAGCCATAGCGCCTACCGCCTTTAAATCTCCTGCCGTCACCGGCTCGCCCTCATAATTGTAGGCAACCACAATGCGGGATAACCTTTCCTTCAAATCCTTCATATCATCGGCAAGGCAGAGAATTGCCATGATTTCACTGGCAACGGTAATCACAAAATGATCCTCTCTCACAAAACCGTCCGTTTTGCCTCCAAGTCCCACTACAATATTTCGCAGAACTCTGTCATTCATGTCCTCACAGCGCTTCCAAACAATCTGTCTGGTGTCGATATTAAGCTCGTTTCCCTGCTGGATATGGTTATCCAAAAGTGCCGCCAGCAGATTATTGGCAGAGGTAACGGCATGAAAATCTCCTGTAAAATGAAGGTTCAAATCCTCCATAGGTACAACCTGAGCATATCCGCCGCCTGCGGCACCGCCCTTGATTCCAAAGCATGGACCCAATGAAGGCTCACGCAGTGCGATAATCGCTTTTTTACCAAGCTTTGCAAATGCCTGCCCCAAGCCTACGCTGGTGGTGGTTTTTCCCTCGCCCGCGGGCGTGGGATTGATTGCCGTCACCAAAATAAGCTTACCGTTTGGTCTGTCCTTCATTCTTTCCATGTAAGAATCGGAAATTTTTGCCTTGTACTTTCCGTAAAGCTCCAATTCCTCCTGATCTATGCCAAGCCCCACCGCAATATCAACAATGGGCTTCATAACAGCTTCCTGTGCAATCTGAATATCTGTCTTCATATATCCTCTCATTCTGCCGCACTGACAGCGGCATAAAAACTTATATCTCCTCCAACAACTGTTCAAACTCTTCCACACTCATTAAAACCTTACGTGGCTTAGTACCATCCTCTTCNCNTACCNCACCATATTCACAAANCTGATCCATAATTCNTGCAGCTCTGTTAAAACCGATTTTTAATGCCCTTTGCAGGGAACCGATGGAAGCCTTGTCCTTGTCAATAATAAACCGGCCTGCTTCCGCAAAATACTCATCTCTCTCACTGCCGCCTCCTGCCACAGTGCCGGACGAGCCGATGTTTTGAATCTTTTCTTCAATCTCCTCCGCATAAGTATTGCCCAACATCTGATTCTTTAAGAAATCCACCACATCCGACACTTCCTTGTCGGACACAAAGGCTCCCTGAATACGCGCCGGCTTGGAATAGCCCTGAGGATAAAAGAGCATATCACCCTTACCGAGAAGCTTCTCTGCACCGTTCATATCCAGAATGGTACGGGAATCCACACCGCTGGATACCGCAAACGCCACACGGCTGGGCATATTTGCCTTAATCAGACCGGTAATGACATCCACACTGGGACGCTGGGTGGCAATAATCAGATGAATACCCGCCGCTCTTGCAAGCTGTGCCAAACGGCAGATGGATTCCTCCACCTCTCCCGGACACACCATCATCAAATCCGCAAGCTCATCTACAATAATAACTATCTGAGGCAGCTTGGCGGGAATCTCTTCACCGCCGCCCTCCATCATACCCTCTACCTTTTTGTTATAGCCCTTTAAATCACGGACATTAAAATCGGCAAATTTCCGATATCTGTCCTCCATCTCCGTCACTCCCCAATGAAGGGCTGCAGATGCCTTTTTGGGATCTGTAACCACAGGAATCAACAGATGCGGAATGCCGTTATACACACTTAGCTCCACCACCTTGGGATCCACCATAATAAGCTTTACATCATCGGGATGTGCCTTATAAAGTATACTCATAATCAAAGTATTGATACACACGGATTTACCCGAGCCGGTGGAACCTGCAATAAGCATATGAGGCATTTTGGCAATATCGGCTACCACCGTCTTGCCCGCAATATCTTTACCTACTGCAAAGGAAAGATTAGAGGGGAATTCTTTAAACTCCTTGCTCTCCAACAAATCCCTTAAGGCAACCGTCATATTTTCCTTGTTGGGAACCTCAATACCGATAGCCGCTTTGCCGGGTATGGGCGCTTCAATACGGATGTCCGTAGCCGCAAGGTTAAGCTTGATATCATCGGCAAGACCTACGATCTTGGATACCTTTACACCCTGTTCGGGCTGCAGCTCATATCTGGTGACGCTGGGCCCCTGACTGATATCAGTAATCGTCACCCTCACACCAAAGGTATTTAAGGTCTGCTGCAACCGCATAGCTGTTTCCTTTAATTCTCTTGTAGAATCTCCCGTTGCAGAGGCGCCCTTTTGAAGTCTGGACAGGGGAGGAAACATATAAGTCTTAGGCAGCTTTTTATCCATTCCCTGCATTTCTTTCTGTATTCCGATATTTCCTTCCGCATCCGGCTTCTCCGAAGGCTTTGCCACCTGTCTCTTTATACCGGCAGATGGCTCCGTAGGCTCTGAAATCCCTTCTTTATGAATACGAATCTGCTCTGCTCCCACAGAAAGCTTAGGTCTGGACGTCTCCTCCTGCTCGGGCTTAAACTGTCTGGCCTCCTGCCGTATTCCGAACTGCTCCTCATCGGTTTCTTGAAGATTTACCTGATGCATACTGCGGATTTGTATCTTATCGAAATCAAATTCCGGCGCAGACGATATTGACGGGCTTTGATCTTCTTCCGTTAATTCGTCCTCCAAATATGTAATCTCATGAATATCATCCCGCTTCTTTTCATCAGTGGGCTTTTTCAGGNAAGTATCCATCATAACTCCGTTGACCCGCTTCTCCATGNNCAGGATTTTCTCGTTTTCCTTCTCCTCCGCCTTAAGTNTGCGCTCCTCTTCCTTACGGGCACGNNGTTCCTCCATTGCCTCCCGCCNGATTTGCGCATATTCCCTCCTGCGCTCCGCATCCGCATGAGACTTCTCCCTGATTCGGCTGCCGCCCGTTTTCACACTGCTAATCAAAGATTTTTCAGTCAGCAAAATCAAACTGACTACCGAAAGCAGCAATACCACCAAAATAGTTCCTATTGTTTCCAAATAATGATGAAGAAAATATGTAAGGCTGCCGGCAATGACGCCGCCGCCCTTTTTACCCTCTTTGCAGCTTTCATAAATAGCCTTTATATCGTACTTGTCCATTAAAACTACATTTTTTGCAATCAGCTCGCATGCTGCTCCAAGCATCGCAAAGAGTACTACTCCCGCTATGATTTTCCTCATGGCGCTGGGGTTGCCTTCATTGGCAAACCAAAAGGCAATCGCCAAAAACAGCAGAATCGGTGCGACATACGCAGTAAGACCAAACAATCCGAATAACACACCGCTTATCTCATTGCCTACCGGTCCAATCAATCCAAAGTTACAACAAAATAAAATTACCATTACCACAAACAATATAATAAGACCGATTTCATGAAAGAGCGCGCTTTCCTGCACCGCTCTCTGTATATCAGTGTTCTTTTTTCCGGTGTTTGATTTCCGTTTATTCTTTTGAGAAGATGACGCTTTCTTGCTTGATGTAGCCGCCATTTTCACTTACCTCTCTATCTATTCTAAGCGCGCATTTGTCTCAGCTATGAAAATGCGCTTCTTTTAGTATACCATTTTTCTCTTCACTTGTCATCATGTATACAAATTTTTCATGTGAACCTGCTATTTACTTCTCCTGCTCCTGTGAAATCATCTGATGAAGCTTGTTTATCGCCTTATCAATACCTCCCACCTCATCAATGATTCCGTTTTTTACCGCCTCTTCACCCACAAGAATCGTTCCCACATCCTTAGTGAGAATACCTGTCTCCAGCATTAATTCTTCAAAACGCTTTCTGTCTACCTTACAATGCTCACACACAAAGCCCGTAATTCTGTCCTGTATCAGCTTAAAATACTCAAAGGTCTGCGCTACACCAATCACCATGCCGTTGGTCCGCACCGGATGAATCACCATGGTACCGGTAGGCACAATATAGGAATAATCAGTACTGACCGCAATGGGAACACCGATGGAATGACTTCCGCCTAAAACTAACGATACCGTAGGCTTACTTAATGAGGCTAGCATTTCCGCAATGGCAAGCCCTGCTTCCACATCTCCGCCCATAGTATTTAAAAGCACTAACACGCCCTGAATTTCACTACTGTCCTCAATAGCGGCAAGCTGTGGCAGAATATGCTCGTATTTCGTAGTTTTTGAATTTCCCGACAAATTATCATGTCCTTCTATTTCACCTATAATGGATATTAAATGGATATCATGTTTTTGCTCATTCTCATTCAGGGTAAGCTGCCCCAGCTGTTCAATCCTCTGGTCTTTAAACTTCTCCTGTTCGAGCTTTTTATCGGCGCCTTCTCCTTCTCCCTGCTTCCCGTTTCCGTTC
>WFLY01000172.1 GCA_009177215.1 Bacillota bacterium | reverse complement strand
GCAGGCAGGTCTGGAGGAAGCAGGGGAGAATGACGGCGTACAGGACGCAGGATGAATCATATTTTGGAAGGTGAATCGCAGAAAATGAAGGAAAAGGGAATCTTAATTGTAATATCCGGTTTTTCAGGAGCCGGAAAGGGTACTTTAATGAGGAGACTGTTACAGAATTACGATAATTATGCCCTGTCCATATCCATGACCACCAGAAGCCCCAGAGAGGGAGAACGCGACGGCGTGGAATACTTTTTTGCAAGTAAGCAGCAGTTTGAGGAGAGGATTAAAGAGGATGGCTTTATCGAATACGCCACCTACTGCGATAATTATTACGGAACTCCCAGAGCTTATGTGGAGCACCAGCTAGAGGCGGGTAAGGACGTCATTTTGGAGATTGAGATACAGGGCGCTTTGCAGGTTAAGAAGAAATTTCCCGAGAGCCTGCTTTTGTTTGTAACGCCGCCTGATGCCAAAGAACTGGAGCGCAGGCTTGTGGGCAGAGGAACGGAGAGCGCAGAGGTGATTAAAAAGCGTCTGGCTCGCGCAAGTGAGGAATCAGAAGGCATTGAAGCCTATGATTATATAGTGGTAAACGACAATCTGGACGTTTGCGTGGAGGAGCTTCACCGGTTGGTGGATGCAGCACGAAGGGCGCCTGTTCGCAGGAAAACATTTATAAAAGAAATCAGGGAAGAACTCAAGGAGTTTCAGGAAGGAGCAAAATAATGTTACATCCGTCTTATTCAGATTTGATGAAGGTAGTAAACAGCGAGGTAGAGCCGGGAGAAGCGCCTGTAGTAAACAGCCGTTATTCCATAGTTATGGCTACCTCCAAAAGAGCAAGACAGATTATCGGCGGTGACGAGCCATTGGTAGAGGGAAAGGACAAAAAACCGCTGTCTGTTGCCGTGGAAGAATTGAATCAGGGCAAGATTAAGATTTTGGGCGACGAGGAATAAGGATAAGTGATAGCTGGCGCTTTTTGCCCAGCTATTCTTTGGTTTTAGAAAGGTTTCTATGAAAATATTAATGATATCTTTGGGCTGTGATAAAAATTTGGTAGATTCCGAGACGATGCTGGGAATACTGGAAGAAAAGGGCTATATTTTTACGGATGATGAGACTGAGGCGGAGGCGGCGGTGGTGAATACCTGCTGTTTTATCGGCGATGCCAAGGAGGAGAGTATTAATACCCTTTTAGAGATGGCACAGTTAAAGGATAGCGGGCAGCTGAAGGCACTGATTGCGGCAGGCTGTCTGGCGCAGCGTTACAGAGAGGAAATCCAGACTGAGATTCCTCAGGTGGATGCCATTATCGGAACCACGGCAGTCACGGAGATTGCGGCGGCGCTGGACGAAGTGCTTACGGGGAAGAGCAGTAATCACTATCGGGATATCAATGCGGCGCCTGCCACAGGACAAAAGCGGGTGGTGACTACAGGCGGACATTTTGCCTATTTGAAAATAGCCGAGGGCTGTGACAAGCATTGCACTTATTGTATTATCCCCAAGGTGCGGGGAAGCTTCCGCAGCGTACCAATGGAAAGCCTGCTTGAGGAAGCTTCATATCTTGCAAAAAGCGGTGTGAAGGAATTGATTTTGGTGGCGCAGGAGACTACTCTTTATGGAGTGGATTTATATGGGAAAAAGAGTCTGCCGGAGCTTTTGCATAGACTGGCGAAGATAAGCGGTATTTGCTGGATTCGTATTTTATACTGTTATCCCGAGGAGATTACCGACGAGNNGATTGATGCGATAGCCTNAGAGCCTANGGTGTGCCATTATCTGGACATTCCNNNTCAGCATGCCTCGGATACTGTNTTGAAACGTATGGGAAGGCGGACAACGGAGGCTGAGCTTCGCAGTATGATTGAAAGGCTGCGGGAGAGGATTCCCGATATCTGCCTGAGGACTACCCTGATTAGCGGTTTTCCCGGAGAGAGTCAGGAGGATTTTGAACGGCTCTATAATTTTGCGGACGAAATGGAGTTTGACCGTTTGGGTGTGTTTACTTATTCGCAGGAGGAGGATACGCCGGCGGCAGCAATGCCCGAACAGATTGCCGAAGAGGTAAAGGCGGCGCGAAGGGATGAGCTTATGGAGCTGCAGCAGGAAATTGCCTTTGAGAGGGCAGAAGACATGGTGGGCAGGGTGCTTACCGTGATGATTGAAGGCAAGGTTGCCGACGAGGAGACTTATGTGGGAAGGACATACAGAGATGCTCCGGGGGTAGACGGATATTTGTTTGTAAACACAACGGCGAATCTGATGACAGGGGATTTTGTAAAGGTGACGGTTACGGACGCCAATGAATATGATTTGATTGGAGAAATTTATTATGAATAAAATGAATTTGCCGAACAAGCTGACAATATTCAGAGTAATTTTGATTATTCCCTTTGTGTTTCTGTTATTGGGTGGATTTCATAAGTGGGATTGGTTCACTGCGGCTTTCGGCGACATTATGGAATATGTGGATTACATAGCGCTGGTAATTTTTATCATTGCAAGCCTGACAGATCTGGCGGATGGCAAGATTGCGAGAAAATATAATCTGGTAACGAATTTCGGGAAATTTATGGATCCGCTGGCGGATAAGCTTTTAGTCTGTGCGGCATTGATTGCGCTTACTGAGATGGGGAGAATCCCTTCATGGGTGGTGATTGTGATTATCAGCAGAGAGTTTATAATCAGCGGTTTTCGTCTGATTGCTTCGGATAATAATGTGGTGATTGCAGCAAGCTATTGGGGAAAGTTTAAGACCACCTTTCAGATGGTGATGATTTGTCTTATGATAGTCAACAACGGACATTTCCTGAAAAATAACATTTGTGAGTTACAGCTTGTAACAGATATAGTGATGTGGATTGCGCTTGTGTTGACAGTGATTTCACTGATAGATTATCTGGTAAAAAATAAGGATATAATGAAGACTGCAAAGTAAGGTGCCTGCAGGCAAGGTACGCAGGCATGGAAAGGCATGGAAAATTTATGACGGTTGAGTTGATTTGTGTAGGAACGGAACTTTTGCTTGGAAATATTGTAAATACAAACGCCGCTTATCTGGCGGAGAAATGTGCGGAGATGGGGCTTTCCTGTTATTTTCAGACCGTGGTGGGAGACAATGAGGAGAGACTTGCACAGGTTCTTGATTGTGCGGCAAAACGGTCGGACATTGTGATTCTTTGCGGAGGTCTGGGACCTACAGAGGACGATTTGACCAAGGAAGTGACCGCAAAATACTGCGGTAAGGAGCTTAAGGCAGATGATCATAGTAAGGAGCGCATTGCCGAATATTTTGTCGGACGAGGCATTAAACCCACGGAAAATAATTGGAAGCAGGCGATGATACCGGATGGCGCCATTGTTTTTGACAATCATAACGGTACAGCGCCGGGAATGGCAATCGAGCTTGGAAATACAAGAATGATTCTGCTTCNCGGGNCTCCTAATGAATTAATTCCTATGTTTGAGGAGAGNGTAATNCCTTNTTTGAATAAGCTNACTCCGGGAGTGATNCTTTCACAGACGGTGAAAATCNGCGGTGTGCCGGAGAGCAAGGCTGAGACTATGGTCAAGGATTTGATTGACGGACAGTCAAACCCCACCATTGCAACCTATGCCAAAACTGGTGAGGTGCATATCCGTGTGACGGCAAAGGCAGATGACAAAAAAGCGGCAAATAAGATGAGCATTGCTGTGGTAAACGAATTGAAGACTCGCTTTGGCTCTGACGGGTAGAGCACGGAGGAAGTAGCCTTGATAGACAAACTGAAACTGCTCCAACTTCTCA
>WFLY01000271.1 GCA_009177215.1 Bacillota bacterium | reverse complement strand
TTATGTTTAAAAAATAAGCTATTGAGCTTACTTTTAACCTATACTCCGCTCTAGGAAAGGAATTCTATATGTACTTTTATCAAACACAATATTTCCGCAGACTACTGCTTNTAATATTTTGTATTATCTGTGTTACAANAATACTCNTTGTAGGCTATGATATTGATGAACAATATGCTGTATCCATGTCTTACCGAATGCTAAAGGGCGATTTCCCCCTGTCAGATATGTGGGAGCCTCATCAGACCTCCGGCTTTCTGACAGCGCTCTTTATGCTGCCTTACCTTGCAATTACAGGCTCCACCACAGGCATTGTACTCTATCTGCGGATATGTGGTCTGCTTTGTCATATGGGCGTAACCTATTTTTTATACAGAACACTGCTCCGCTATCTGAATCAGTTCAACAGCCTTCTTATATGCGGTATTTTCTTTTTATCCCTGCCAAAATTGATGCTTTTACCTGAATTCTCCAATATGCAGCTTTGGTTTTTGATGCTTTGCATATTGTGTATGTTAAAATATTATGAATCGGGAAGGCTTCTCTGTCTGACCGGCGCGGGTTTTTTTCTGTCCTTGGAAATTTTATCCTATCCTTCTACGGTTTTTACTTTTTTTTCCTGCCTTTATTGCATAATACATTATCATTACATTTTTTTGTCCTCAAAGCCTTCTGACACACACAAGACTCATCAAATCACAGGTGATTTTACCGATGGCTTTCAAAAACCTTCCTTATTAAAAGAGCTGAATTATTTTATTCTGCCTTGTATCTTATGTGCCGCCGTCTTTTTTGCGGTATTGCTGTCGCACATGACTCTTGCTTCGCTGTGGAGACAGCTGCTTGTCATAGCCAGTGACGGTTCGCATTCCGCTCCCATCGGCGAAAGATTTGGTAAACATATGCAGTCACTGCTTGAAATTATCCTCATACTTGGAATCTATTCCGTTTTTGCATCCCTTCTTTACTTAATTTTCCGAAAATGCAGGATATGTCAGAACATTTCCTTTTTGTGGAGCAGGCTGCTGCTTGTATGTTCATTGCTGGGTCAGCTTGGAATCTGGCTTTTTGGGAATCAATACCCCGGCTATCCCCTGCTGGAATATTTTCTGGTTCCTCTGCTTACAATCGTAATCCTTGTCACTAAAAAAGCAGGTTCTACTCCAATATTTACCTTATTTATGATAATATCGCCGGTAGCCTTTTTCGGCATTTTGCTATTCAGCAACCACCCGCTAATAGTATCCCTGCCCTACCTTGCTCCCTGTGCCGTAGGCGCCTTAACTTTATTGCAGCAGAGACAATGTTTTGTGGATACCGCAAAAAAGCCGGATCTACTTTCCCGCATTCTTTCATACCGGGGGCTTGTAATACTGTGGCTACTGGTACTGATTTTCGGCAGATGCTATATGCTTCGAACTACCGGCGGTATACACTATACCATAACCGATAAAATAAGCCTTATTCGGGAAGGACCCGCTGTGGGTATTATAGCCGACACGGAAACAGTACGCCATTACCGGATAAACTATAATTTTATCGCAGAAAACCTTCCGGAAGGCGCCAAAGTCTTTTATGCGGGAAGTTCTACACAGCTATACCTGATGAAGGATATGCAAATCTGCACTCCTTCCACTATAAGCACTCCTACCTTTGACAATAAAATAACTGCTTACTTTGACAGTCATCCTGATAAATCGCCTCAATATCTTGTCTGTGAAACCGCTTTAAACGATTTATATATAGACAGCTGGCTTTCCGAATTTATCAAAAAATACTGCTCCGAAACACCTGTTGCCGCCAATGATTTTCTTCTGATATACACAATATCATATAATCCATAGAGTGTCATGTCAACAAAAAAACAGGGTGTGTATAAAAACACCTCACCCTGTTTTCCCATCAATATTCTTCTTCCTCTTCGCCCTCATGAATATCACATTTAGGCTTTTTTAAGCCTTCAATTACAATATGATTTTTCTCGGCGTAATCCCAAAGCGCCGCATGAATTGCCTCCTCCGCAAGGAGCGAACAGTGAACCTTTACGGGCGGCAGACCGTCAAGCGCTTCCATCACTGCCTTGTTAGTCACCTGCATTGCCTCCTCTATGGACTTACCCTTTACAAGCTCCGTTGCCATGGAGCTTGTGGCAACTGCCGCACCGCATCCAAAGGTTTTAAATTTTACGTCCCGAATAATACCGTTATCATCAATATCCAAAAAAATACGCATAATATCGCCGCACTTGGCATTTCCCACTGTGCCTACACCGCTGGGATTCTCAATCTCTCCCACATTTCTGGGATTCTGAAAATGATCCATTACCTTTTCACTATACATAACTGTTCCTCCATTCCCACATTGCGGCAACACCGCTGCTATATTACGCTGTTGCCGCTTCTTTATCGCTTTTCGCTGCTCTCCCTTGCCGTCGTTACAGCTTTGGCGCATCGCTCTCTCGAAATTATTGCTTTTCTGCCGCCTGTGTTTTCAGGAAATCCTCATAGAGAGGAGACATTGCGCGCAGTCTTTCCACAATATCCTTCACCGCCTCCACAACTATATCCATTTCCTCCATAGTATTTTCCTCAGACAAAGTCAGTCTCAGGGAGCCATGCGCCTCCTCATGCTTCAGCCCGATAGCAAGAAGCACATGGGAAGGGTCCAGCGAGCCTGATGTACAGGCGGACCCACTGGATGCGCAAATCCCCTTCATATCCAGCATAATAAGCAAAGACTCTCCCTCAATAAACCGAAAAGAAATATTTGCATTGTTGGGCAGACGCTCTGTACGGTGTCCGTTTAGAAAGCAATAAGGAATCTCTTTTTCAAAGCGTTCAATCAAATAATCCCTTAATGCCGTCTCCTTCTTCGCTTTCTCTTCCATTATTGCCCCCGCGCGCTCCACTGCTGCGCCAAAGCCTACAATGCCCGGAACATTTTCCGTTCCTGCCCGCCTGCTTCTCTCCTGAGCGCCGCCATGTACAAAGGAACGGATTTTCACACCGGTGCGGATATATAAAAAACCGATTCCCTTAGGCCCGTTGAGCTTATGCGCGCTGGCGCTCAACATATCGATATGGAGGCTGTCCACATCAATGGATACCTGACCGAACGCCTGAACCGCATCCGTATGGAAAAGAATTCCCTTCTCTTTTGCGATAGCGCCTATCTCTTCTATTGGCTCCATTGTGCCGATTTCATTATTGGCAAACATCACACTGATCAGAATCGTGTCCGGACGTATCGCTGCCCTCACACTTTCAGGACTCACTATTCCGGTTTCATCCACATCAAGGTAGGTGATATCAAAGCCTCTTTTTTCTAAATATTCACAGGTGTGCAAAATGGCATGATGTTCTATTTTTGTTGTGATGATATGCTTTCCCTTAGCGGCATAAGCCTCCGCTGTGGCTTTTAGCGCCCAGTTATCGGACTCAGAGCCGCCCGCCGTAAAATAAATTTCCTCCATTTTGGCACCGATACTGTCGGCAATGGTTCTTCTCGCCCTGTTGACAGCCTTCTTTGCGTTACTTCCCAAAGCATAAATGGAGCTGGGATTACCGTAGTTCTCCGTAAAATAAGGCAGCATTGCCTCTACTACCTCGGGAGCTGTCTTTGTTGTTGCTGCATTGTCCAAATATATCATATCTATACCTCCTTGTCCGCTCCGGCGGACAGTAATTCAATATTTGAAAGTGATTTTCTTTGACCTTCGCGGGAATAAATCTTTGTATATCAAATCCATATCTATTTACTAGGAATTACATTTACAATATAACACCTGACATTTGTTCTGTCAACTCCTCCTGTGGAATATAATGGGGAAAAGGCTATTAGGGTACATCTATGTCAAAACGCAAACAGCATCCTCTGATCATCGGCACCATAATCCTTACTGTAACAGGTTTTATCAGCCGTATTATCGGATTTTTTTACCGCATTTATCTTTCAAGACTTTTCGGCGAAGAAGGCATGGGCATTTATCAGCTTTTAAGCCCTGTCCTTGCTATATCCTTTTCACTGTCAGCCGCCGCTTATCAGACCGCCATTTCCAAATTTGTAGCGGAACGCACAGCTAAAAAACAGGGGCGTATATTTCATCCCATGCTTGTAGGCTTAAGCATCTCCCTGCCGCTATCCCTTTTATGTAATGCCGTGATTTTTGTTATGGCGGATTTCATCGGCATACATTTGCTGCTGGAACCGAGAACGGTCTCCATGCTTCGCATTCTCTCCTTTTCCATTCCTTTTAGCGCCGTACATTCCTGTATTAACGGCTATTTTTACGGAGTAAAAAAAGCAGGGCTTCCCGCCGCTGCACAGCTTGTAGAGCAGCTCGCCCGAGTAGGCTGCGTCTATGCAATATCTGTCTACGCTTTTCGCAGAGGGAGCATTCCCACTATCAATGTTGCCGTTGTGGGTCTGGTGGTAGGGGAATTTATTTCCATGTTGGTGACTATCGGCGCCATCTATCACGCCTACGCCAAAGAATATGCTGCTTCTCAGGTTCTAAAGAGTATCATCTGCCGTCTCGAAACTAACCGCAAGTCTCACAGCCTCCTTCCTTTCTACGGTGGGATTTTACATATGGCGCTGCCTCTTACAGCCAACCGCATTGTGCTAAATCTTTTACAGAGCGTGGAATCCGTCTCCATTCCCGCCAAATTAAAGCTGTATGGCTACGATACCGCCACCGCCTTAAGCGTTTACGGCGTACTGACCGGTATGGCAATGCCTTTAATCTTTTTTCCGAATGCGGTTACCAATTCTATCGCCGTGCTGCTGCTTCCCCTTATTTCGGAAAGCTACGCTATCGGCGACATCAAGGCTGTCAAGACGGCAACCCTGCGCACGGTAAAATATTGCTTTATCTTAGGCTTTATCTGTATGTGTATCTTCGGCTTTTTAGGGAATTTTGCAGGACGCTATCTTTTTGACAGCGCTCTTGCCGGTCATTTCATTACTACCTTAAGCTTTATCTGCCCGTTTATCTATCTGGACACCACACTTTCCAGCATTCTGCAGGGGCTGGGAATGGCCGGACACATTTTTGTTATGAATGTCATCTGCCTGTTAATTCGTCTTGCCTTTATTTTCGTGGCTGTTCCCAAGGTAGGGATTACCGGCTATCTCTGGGGTCTGCTGGCAAGCCAGATGGCGTTATGCATTCTCTATCTCCTCTGCCTGTACCGTTTCGGGAAACGGCATTGATACAAAAAAAGAGCAGCCTTAGCTGCTCCTTATTGCAATACCTTTTTCAACTCATCCATAAAAGTATTTACATCCTTAAACTCTCTGTAAACGGAAGCAAATCTCACATAAGCTACCGCATCCAGACTTTTCAGTTTATTCATTAAAAGCTCACCAATTACCTGACTGGGAATCTCCTTCTCTTCCATATTGAAAATTTCATTCTCCACTGTATCTATCAGACCGGTAATCTGCTGTGCGCTAACCGGCCGCTTATGACATGCCCTGAGTACCCCCGCCTCAATCTTGGAACGGTCATAGGCCTCCCTATTGTTATCCTTCTTGATAATAATCAAAGGAATTGTCTCAATCTTCTCGTAAGTTGTAAAACGCTTTCCACATTCATCACAAACTCTTCGGCGGCGAATGGAGTTGTTATCCTCTGCCGGTCTGGAGTCAATAACTCTGGTATTTTCATGATTGCAAAAAGGACACTTCATATAATTCCCCCCGTTTTCTTATGTGGTTGCCTTCTTTTAGCGGTCGCTTGATTTCAGTGTGTACGCTCCAAAATCCTTCCGCTTCGCGGAATACGCACTTCGTGCTTACTAATTTTCCCGCTAACATTATACCGTTTTTAGCAACTTATGTCAACTAAAATAATATCGGGTCCTATTTGGCGGATATCCTTATAGGGAATTGCAATGTCAGCTTCACAGCGCAGGAAATTAAGCATTTTATTGCACCCGGGAACCATGATTTTACAGATACAGCCCTTACATTCATCAAATTCTAAATCGCACACCTTACCGAGCTTTTTGCAATCTCTTATATTAATGACGTCCTTACACTTAAATTCCGAAAAAAGCATATCGACTCACCAAACAATTCTGTCATGCTATTGAAGTACGGCAGAACTGTAATAAATTCTTTTCTGTTCAGTATATGCAGAAATGGTATATATCAGAACTTCTTCGAGCATACTACCAATACAATATTGAAAATCAAAGGAGAGGATATATATGGCACAAGGTAAGGTTGAAATCTGCGGTGTGAATACCTCAAAGCTCCCCCTGCTCAAAGCGGCGGAGAAGGAATCTCTTTTTGANCGAATTGAGGCGGGAGATTTAGCGGCACGAAAAGAATATATTGAAGGCANTCTGCGNCTTGTCTTAAGCGTTATCANNCNNTTTTCTTCCAGTAATNAAAATGTGGACGATTTATTTCAAATCGGCTGTATCGGACTTATTAAGNCTATCGATANTTTTGATTCCTCCCTACAGGTTANATTCTCCANNTATGCCGTTCCCATGATCATCGGCGAAATTCGCAGATTTTTGCGGGATAACAGCAGTATCAGAGTCTCACGTTCCTTAAAAGATACTGCCTACAAGGCAATCTACGCCAAGGATGCTCTAACCCGAAGGAACGCAAAGGAGCCTACTTTAGAGGAAATCGCAAAGGAGGTTGGCATTTCTAAGGAAGATATTGCCTATGCCATGGACGCTATCCAAAATCCCATGAGCCTCTATGAGCCTATCTTTACGGACGGCGGCGACACCCTCTATGTCATGGATCAAATCAGCGACAAAAAAAATAAGGAAGAGACCTGGGTAGAGCATCTCTCCTTAAGTGAAGCCATGAAAAAACTCAGCTCACGCGAGCATGAAATTATTTCTCTGAGATTTTTTGAAGGAAAAACCCAGATGGAGGTGGCTGACATTATAGGCATTTCGCAGGCACAGGTCTCTCGTCTGGAGAAGAATGCCCTTCGCTCCATGCGTTCTTATCTGACAGCTTAATTATTTACGCTTCCGCCAAAATATTCGGAACACCAAATATCCCACAATGCTACCGAGCAGGTTTGTGAGTATGTCATCCACCTGAAAAAAACCTCTGCCGGTATAAAGCTGCATACACTCCACCGCAATACTGGTCGCCAGCCCTATCATAGCGCAGGGAAAAAACCTGCGCAGGGTTGGAAACGCCCATGCGCACATAATTCCGTAAGGAATAAACAAAAACACATTTTCAATTACATAAGCATTATTTCTATCATTGATTCCCCACGTTGAAAATAAATCTAAATCAATCCCTATTCTGCTGCCGCTCTCTCTAAATAAAAAAGTAATGCACAATATGATGACTACATACATCATATAAGCGCTCTTTGCTACAATGGCAACAGGAGGCTTATTTCTCTTAACCCTCCATTTACTAACCATACTGAATATAAGAGCAAAAAATATCCCTACTACCAAGCCATAGGGCAGATAGCACATAGTCTCTCTCATATCTCTCACTATATATTTCCACATACTATTTCTCCAAAGTACTGTCTAACGGTATACTATTCCAGCCGATAGCTGCTCCAGTTGTCCGCAGCACGCTCCCATCTTTCCTTATCCTCAAATAATCTGTCATTCATCCATGAAACCGCATCTACCACGCCGTCCTCGGAAAAATCAAAAAGAGCGCTGGTTTTCTGTTCATCGGGAGTTTTAAAAAAGTTAAAAGGCTCCGGCCACACCGTAGCCTTTAACTTCTTTTCTCCTGCTTCATCAGCCGTCTGCTCCAGACGATAACGCATTCCCTGATGACATGCCGTATATTCTGTTTTTTTTAAATATTCCATAGATAATATATCTTCACGTTGTATCATATTTGCCTCATATTATGTGTACATCAGTAGTTATTATAGTATAAGCAGTTTTTCTAAGTATATACTATCACTTTATCCTTTGCAAGCAAAGAAAGACAGACTAAGGAGCTAAATGTGATTACTCATTTCCTTTTTCAGCTGACGCATGATTTTTTTCTCCAATCTTGAGATATAGGACTGAGAAATTCCCAAGAAACTTGCCACCTCCTTCTGAGTCATCTCCTGACCGTCACGGGTTCCCAAACCGAAGCGCAGCCTAATAATGGTCTTTTCCCTGTCTGACAGCTTATTAATAGCCCCCAGCAAAGCCTGCGGTCCACTTCAATCTTAATATTCCGAAAGATAATGTCCTCACCCGTTCCCAACATATCGGATAAAAACGAATCATTACCATCCCAGTACACATTCAAAGGTTCGTCTATGGACACCTCCAGTCTGGTCTTATTATTTCTTCTCAGATACATTAAGATTTCATTCTCAATGCACCTTGAAGCATAAGTCGCCAGCTTAATGTTTTTATCCGGATTAAAGGTGTTAATGGATTTTATGAGACCTATCGTTCCTATAGAAATCAAATCCTCCACACCCACACCGGTGTTATCAAATTTCTTTGCTATGTAAACCACAAGCCGCAAATTATGCTCAATCAGTATAGCCTTTGCCTCATCCTCATATTCCGTTCCCAAATCACTGATAACCTGATTCTCTTTTTCAAGCTCCAAAGGCGGCGGCAGCACCTCTGCTCCGCCTATGTAATGAATATCACCCTTTCTCTGTAACAGAATATTTTCCCTGCGTATCATTTTAAATTGCATTTTCCCGGGTATTGCCACCTTTAAAATCATAATCATTCCTCATTTCACACATTTTTCTAATAAAAAACTGCTAATAGTTTTGAAAAAGCATAGAATTCACAGTAATTTTGACGCAATCGCTAATTTTTTCCTCACAGACGGCAACTTACACATCCGAAAGGTTTTAACCATTCCCTCCAGTTCTATTTGCAGCTCCGATAATTCATATCCCTGCAAAATTCCTCGCTTCCTGCCAATACTGTGATACGGCACGGCACGGTACAATGGTTCCTCTTCCTTCCAAAGACTATTAAATACGCCCTGTTCAATAATACACACTGGCTTACCGCTGATTGGTTCTATCAGGCTATTGCCGGAATCCACCAATGCTTCCACCGTTATGCGCATATTTTTTTGAATCAATGTAGCATGACAGATACTATCCTGCTTTTTCCTGCATTCGCGCTCCTTATAGTACAATAACACTATACATACTACGGCACCCGCCCCCACAATCCCAAAGAAACCTGTTGCCCAGTTCCTTGCGAAGGGCACACATCTTATCAGAAACAAAAGGGTTCCTCCCATCAAAAAGGAATACAACAGAAGCTTTTCCAGTATGCCAAACATTGCCCGAAAGCTCTTTATAGGAAACGCCGTAAATACCATAGCAATCGTTCCCACAGCTATCCCTATAAACAGCCTCAGCCATAGAAATCCGCTAATGAAAAACGGTAAAATTGCAAATACTGCCCCCACTACGGCACCAAGCACCAAACGTTTACACGTGGCAGTGTGAAATGTGCTGTGGTTCACCAATAGCAGCAGATAAAAATTCATTACCAAATTCATTAGGAATATACTGTCAATATAAACCTCATAATACATTGCATCACCCTTTTCATAATCATTATAAGGGCTTACCGTCATGGATTTTGTCAAAAATACAGCTTGATTTTTACTTTTTATTCTATGAAATTCGACAATGTGGAACAATCTGCGAATTTGCAAAATAAAAGCATGTCTGACCAAAACCGGATCAAACATGCTCTCTTTATATAAGTATTCTCTTCATGAAATGCTATTAAGTACCAACTATCCTCCCTTAAAAACTTACATCACTTGTAAACGCTACTTTCTCTGAAGGAAATCAGGAATCTTCAAGGATTTCTCTTCTACGGAGCTCCTGATATCCGCAGGCTTCTGAATACCTGCAAAGGGCTGCACAGGAGGTTTGGAAGCCGTTGAATTCGGAGCCGTTCCTACAGCGGACTGCAGATTAAAGCCCTTCAGTGAATTTGGCGTAATATGCGAGGTAGGCTGTCTATACGCCGGAGCAGCGCCAAACCTGCCGGCTACATTAGCCCTTACCTCTTCAAGACCCGTGGCAATCACCGTAATTGTGCAGCTGTCGGATTTAGAAGCATCATACATTGCTCCAAATATAATGTTGACCTCGTCACCGGCAAGCTCCTGTACATAACCTGCCGCATCGGAAGCATCCGCCAAAGTAATATCGCCGGATACATTTATAATTACATGGGTAGCGCCGGAAATAGTAGTCTCCAAAAGAGGACTCTCCACTGCCATCTTCACAGCGTCTAACGCCTTATCATCACCCTTGCCTTCACCGATACCAATATGTGCAATACCCTTGTCCTTCATAACTGTCTGAATATCCGCAAAATCCAAATTGATGATAGCAGGAAGATTAATCAAATCGGTAATTCCCTGAACCGCCTGCTGCAATACCTCATCTGCCTTCTTAAGCGCCTCAGGCATGGTAGTACGTCTATCCACAATTTCCAAAAGCTTATCGTTAGGTATTACAATCAGGGTATCTACATTTTCTTTAATACGCTCAATACCGTTTATGGCATTTACCATGCGCGCCTTCGCCTCAAATCGAAAGGGCTTAGTCACAACGCCTACCGTCAAAATCCCCATTTCCTTGGCAAGCTTAGCAACCACAGGGGCTGCACCGGTTCCTGTACCGCCGCCCATACCGCAGGTAACAAATACCATATCTGCTCCTTTTAAAGCTGCGCTTATCTCCTCGGTACTCTCCTCGGCTGCTTTCTCACCCACTTCAGGCTTCGCTCCGGCTCCAAGACCCTTGGTAAGCTTCTCTCCTATCTGTAAAAGCTTAGGAGCCTTGCAAAGCTGCAAAGCCTGCTTGTCCGTATTTACACCTATAAAATCAACTCCGTCAATTTTTTCATCAACCATTCTATTTACAGCATTATTACCTGCGCCACCTACACCGACCACGATGATTTTTGCAGCAGATTCAGCGTCGTTTGTCTTAATCTCCAACAAGGGTAAATCCTCCTTTTCCCATTTCAAACTCCATATAGTCTATCATATAATTATTTTACAAATTAATCAACATCTTTTTTTAAATATCCGGCTTAAAAGTATACTTCCCGTTGCTCGTATCGTAATTTTCCATCTGCAGGACTCCGCTTTTACCCGAAAGCTCCGTAATGAACTCCGGCAGCAGCATAAGCTTGTCCTCCAGTCTTGAGGTTTCATTTCCCAGCGCCACTCTGACATCGCCAAAATAAATCGTCACCTCTCCCGATGTATGAAAATAAATTTTCTCAGCCGTCAAATCATATTTTGTCAAAAGCTTTGTGATTGTGAGGATATCATTAAAAATCTCTTTATTTTCCACAGGCAGAGGCTCTCCCAAGATTGCATAATCAAAGGAAAGCCCTGTGATTTGTGGAACCCCCACCGTCATCACACTGGAATTTTCCACCACATATCCATCCTTATCAAAATACATATAAGTGTCCATATATTTGATATATCCGGCGAGCGCTTTCTCGTAAACTGTAATCTTGATAGTATCGGGCGCCAATATGGCAACATCCATAACATCCACAAAGGGAATATTTTCAACACCCTTTTTCTTATATTTCAGAGAAAGATACAGAGAATTATTTCCCATAGGTCCTTCCATAACAAAGCTCTTGATTTCTTCCTCCGAATAATGATAATTCCCCTCTACATACACATTCTCAATGGTGTAAATGGAAAGCACATAACGGCACCCTGCAAGAATTACTATCAAAAGCATAAGCAATATCAGTATTTTAATAAATAATTTTCTTCCGCTCCTATACACTTACAATACGCGCTCCTAACTCTCTTAAATCCTTACAAATATTTTCATAGCCTCGATAAATATATTTACAGTCTGTAATGATACTCTCACCCTCTGCCATAAGTCCGGCAAGAACAAGCGCCGCACCGCCTCGAAGCTCCTTTGCCTCCATCGCAGCTCCGTGTAGCTTTTCAACCCCCTTTACAATCACTCTGTGGGCATCACACACCTGTATATCCGCACCCATTTCCCTCAATGGCTCTACAACCCGAAAGCGGTTTTCAAATATAGTCTCCTCAATCCGGCATTGTCCTTCACTGGTTGTCAGCACGGCAAGCGCCATAGATTGTAAATCCGTGGGGAAACCCGGATAAGGCGCTGTCCGCAATTGGGAAACCGCCATTGGTCTTTCTCCTGCCTGCACATACAAGCCCTCACTTGCGGCTANACATTGGGCNCCCANTTTTTCAGCCACATTCAGAACTGCCTCTATCTGTGTATAGGGCNCCGCCTCCAAAAGGACATTGCCTCCGGTTGCCACCGCCGCAAACAGATAAGTGCCCGCCACAATCCTGTCCGACGGTACCATAAAATCTGCGCCATGCAACAATCTGTTACCCGTTATATGCAGTCTTGAACTTCCTATTCCCTCAATGACCGCGCCACAACATCTCAAGAAATAACAAAGCGCCACCACCTCAGGTTCTCTTGCCGCGCCCTCAATCAGAGTTTCCCCCTGTGCCATGACAGCCGCTAACAAAATGTTTTCCGTAGCGCCTACACTTGCCACAGATAACTTAATATGCGCTCCGCACAGTTTTCTTGCATTGGCTCTGATACGCCCCTGCTCCTCCGTAAACACCACGCCCATTTTCGACAATGCCGACAAGTGCAAGTCAATGGGGCGCTCTCCTATAACACAGCCACCGGGATATTCCATCACCACTTCCCCACACCTGCCGAGCAACGCTCCCAACAGGCAAAGGGAAGAGCGCATACCGGTTATTGCCTCTCCCTGCATTTCACCTCTGCAAATATCTTTCGCATTCACGCGGATACCGCTCTCCTCCCAGCTTACATGACAGCCCAGGCTCTTTAGCAGATTTATCATCCCATAGACATCTGCAATTTTAGGACAGTTGCGAATATAGGAAGTCTCTTTGGTGAGCAGGGTTCCTGCCAAGATAGGCAGAGCCGCATTTTTAGAACCTTGAATGCGAACCTTCCCCTGTAGGGCAACACCACCGTGAATTTGAATAGAATCCATGCGACACCTTCCGGTTTTTCAATTTTAGGAACTATTCTATTCTATGTAGCGCTGCCCCGAATGGTAACTTGTACCTTTAACAACAGAAATCTCTACAGCTCCTTTAACTGTATTCTCTTTGCCACGCTGAGTACCAAACCTATCTCTATCAACAGAAAGATAACGGAGGAGCCTCCATAGCTGATAAAGGGAAGGGAAATACCTGTATTTGGAATGGTATTGGTAACAACAGCTATATTCAAAATCGCCTGTATGGCAATGTGACCGATCACGCCTACCACCAGCATTGCCCCAAACAAATCCGGTGCATTGTTGGCAATAATCATCATTCTCCAAATCAGGAGAATAAACATAAGAATAATCGCGACCGCTCCGAACAGCCCCAATTCTTCGCAAATAATCGAGAAAATCATATCGTTCTGCGCCTCAGGCAGGAAGCTTAACTTCTGCATACTCTGCCCAAGCCCCTTTCCCCAAATACCGCCGCTTCCTATGGCGTATAACGCCTGCAGGGTCTGGAAGCCTATGCCCTGAGCGTCACTCTCAGGATCCAGCCAAGCCTGAATACGACCGCTTCTGAAGCCGCTGATCAAATCCGTTGAAGTAATCAAAAAGACAAGTAATGCCGCAACGGAACACACAGCCAAACCCAACACGATAAACTTCTTATAATCAGGGCTTGCCACAAATACCATCAGCACAGAAATCCCTATTACAATAATAGCCGAGCTTAGGTTTTTGGTAATAATATATATCATTCCTGCAATCGGCATAGGCGCCAGAATCATAAAGATAAACCCCTTCATGGTACGGATACTGTTTCCTATTTTGCAGACCAAAACTGCCAGAAACAATATCATACACAGCTTTGCCACCTCGGCAGGCTGTATATTAAAGCCCGTACCCGGAATGCCTATCCATCGCCTTGCATTGTGGGATNCCACCCCCAGAGGCGAGAGCACCAGCANTATTANAATTGCCGACAACACATATCCCAGTACAGCAAATTTCTCCCAAAAATGATAAGGAATATTTGCCACCATGATCATGGCAATCAATCCCAGCACCGCCGCCACCGCCTGACGCTTCAAATAGTGTGCCGCATCTCCGAATTCCGCAAAAGCCGCATAGGAGCTTGCCGAATAAATCATAATCAATCCGAATCCCAATAAGAATAGAACAATGAACAAGAGGCTGTAATCAAAAAAGTATTCTGATTGTTCATTTCTGCGTTTTGTGTTTCTTCTCGCTGCCATAGACACTCCTTTAAATCTATCTCCTAATCTGCCAAAGCATTTACATATTCCTTAAACAGCCTTCCTCGGGTCTCATAATTAGGGAACATTCCCCAGCTTGCACACGCGGGGGATAGCAATACCGCATCTCCACTCTCGGCAAGAGAAGTACAAAGCCGTAAGCATTCTTCGTAGGTGTCCGCAAAACGGATATTGGTAAAGCCGTGTGCTCTTGCACATTCTGCAATCTTTGCCCTTGTCTGCCCGATGAGCACAAGCCATTTTACCTTGCCGTCAAAGCTCTCAATCCACTCGTCATATTCACTCTGCTTATCATAACCGCCGCCAATCAATATAGTGGGCTTGCTCATAGCCCTGATGCCCTGAATCGCCGCATCGGGATTGGTTCCCTTGGAATCGTTGTAGTAATCCACACCGCCCTTCTTAGCCACAAATTCTATTCTATGCTCCACGGCATGAAAATCTTTGACCGCGGCTAATATGGTAGACATAGGTACTTCCATTCCCTCCGCAAGGGCTATAGCCGCCATCACATTTTCCACGTTACAGATACCAACCAGATTCATATCCTTATGGATATCCATAAGCTCCTCTTCTTTTCCTGACACACTCTTAATAATTTTATCACCTTTTAAGAAATACCCGTCTGCCAGCACCTCCCTTGAGGAAAACAGTACCGGTCTTGCAGGACATCTGGCGGCAAATTCTCTGGTATACGCATTATCAAAATTCAGGACGCAGATATCTTCCTTTGTCTGACTTGCTGCAATCGCCTCTTTGGCGGCAACATACGCGTCCATAGTATGATGACGGTTCAGGTGGTCCGGCGTGATATTTAACACAGCCGATACCCTCGGATGAAAGGTGTGTATCGTCTCCAGCTGAAAAGAACTGATTTCCCCCACTGTAACAGTGTCACTACCGGTCTTTAATGCCTCCATAGTGTAGGGATTTCCGATATTACCCACCACAAACACCTTTTCCTCTCCCAAATGTGCCTTCATGATTTCACCGAGAAGCGTGGTTGTAGTGGTCTTGCCATTGGTTCCGGTAATTGCCGCCACTCTCCCCTTCTCGGCAAGAAATCCCAGCTCTATCTCCCCCAATATTTGCACGCCTCTGTCGCGCAGTCTGTTTACCAGCGGGATATCCGTTGGCACTCCCGGGCTCAGCACTAGTGTGTCAATACTTTCTTCTATCTGTGAAGGAAGCTCACCCGTAACGCAAATCGCATCGCTTCCCGCCGGAAGCAACGCCTTTAACTCCTCTACCGTTAGTTTATCATTGCTGTCATATAAGACAAAGTCTACTCCAAAATGATTCAATAAGCTTGCCGCACCAATCCCGCTTACACCGGAGCCGACTATCAAACATCTTTGTCCTTCTAACATAGCTTTCCTCCTGCCCTATCTCAATATTTTATAACCCCCTCAGCCCCAACAGACACATAATTGCAGTAATAATCGTAAACGCGGCCACAATTCTGGTCTCTGCAAAACCACACAGCTCAAAGTGGTGGTGTAACGGCGCCATTTTTAAAATCCTCCTGCCGCCGGTCAACTTAAAATATGTCACCTGCAATATCACGGAAAGAACCTCCGCCAAATACACAATACCTACAATCACTATAAAAAGGGGTATTCCCATCATGTATGCGCTTGCCGCCACAAAACCTCCCAAAGCCAGAGAACCCGTGTCTCCCATAAACACACTTGCAGGATGTACATTGAATAGCAAAAAGCCCAAAAGCGCGCCCACTACCGCACAGGTAATTGGCTCCAGCCCACTGTTCGTACCAATCGCCACTACCGAAAAAAACACCGCCACAATAACGGTGACACTGCCCGCCAATCCGTCCAANCCNTCCNTAAAGNTTACCCCGTTGACGNTTCCNANCACAACNAAAAACAAAATAGGAATGTNCCATATTCCAAAATCNNTGTATTGNTCCGACAAATACGGTNCTCTCATAGCCAGAGTAACATCCGTAAAATGTAAAACATAATAGGCAAAAACGCCTGTCACGACAAGCTGTCCAAGCATCTTCTGCCAGGGTGTCAGCCCTTCCGGGCTTCTTCCCACTACCTTAATATAATCGTCCAAAAAACCAATCAGCCCAAAGCCAAAGGTAAGGAACAAAACAGGCAGCACTTTGGGGTAATCTTTTACAAACAAAACGGAAGTCGCCACTACACTGAACAAAATCAGAATACCTCCCATTGTAGGGGTTCCTGTCTTCTTCAGGTGGGTGCTGGGTCCATCCTCCCTGACTGTCTGCCCGCATTTTAATCTCCTCAAAAAAGGAATCAATATAGGACCCAACACTGCGCTTAGGAAAAAAGCGATAACGACTGACATAACGCTGGCATTGTTCATAGCTCATTATACTCCTTTATCCCTAAATACGGAAGAATATTTTCAAAAAGCTGGCGAATGATCGGCGCGGCTATCTGACCGCCATAGTATACGCCCTGCGGATTATTGATAATCGCTATGGCTATTACCTGTGGGTCATCCGCCGGTGCAAAGCCTACAAAAGAGGCAATGTAGCGTCCGCTTCCTCTGGGAAGAGTCTGGCTTGTTGCGGTTTTGCCGCCTACACGGAAGCCCTCCACCTTACCGTTTTTACCGCCCCCTTCAGAGACTACCATTTCCAATATACTTCGCATGGTTGCACTGGTTTCTTCAGAGATGATCCCTTCCTCCACCGGATAGGTAAACTCCTCCACCACATTTCCCTGTTCATCCAGCGTCTTTACCCCGAAATGCGGAGTAATACGCCTGCCGCCGTTTACAATGGCGGACGCTGTAGTCAACAGCTGTATGGGCGTTATCTGAAAAGACTGCCCGAAGGATACCGTCGCAAGCTCCACATTTCCCATGTCCTCCTTTTTATGCATAATAGTGCCCGCCTCACCCGGCAAATCAATACCCGTCTTTTTTTTCAATCCAAACTTTTCAAAATATCTGTAATAATTATCTACTCCCAGCCTAAGCCCTACCGTAATAAATACAGGGTTACAGGAATTCATGGTCGCATGGATAAAATCCTCGGCTCCGTGTCCCGCCACCTTGTGGCAGCGTATCTTTCTGTCATCCACCACGATAAAGCCAGGGCAGCTGAAGGTGCTTTCCGGTGTTACCACACCTTCCTCCAAGCCTGCGGCCGCAGTTACCATCTTAAAGGTTGAACCCGGCTCATAGGTATCGTTGATACAGCCGTTTCTCCAGATTCCGTTTAAAATATCCTGCTTCTGTTCGGCGCTCAAAGCGCTTCCCGTCGTCTGAGTTTCCTCTGTGCTTTGATTATCAGAGCCGTTTTCCTGTGCCGCCGCGGAACTATTCTGCAACTTAGCAAGCATCTCCTCCGGAATTTCATAGGGATTATTCAAATCAAACTCCGGCACGCTTACCATAGCATATATTTCCCCGTTCTGAGGATTCATTACAATAATGGAAACACTATCCGCCTCTTTGGTTGCCATTGCCTGAGCCGCAAGCTGAGTGGCATAGGTCTGAATGTTCCTATCCATGCTGATGTACAAATCATTTCCGGCGACAGGCTCAATACGCCTTTCACCCGCTTTATCCACCTCTATCCCCTTGGCATCCGTCACGGTTAGGATTGTTCCGGGTTCTCCCTGCAGATAATCCTCGTAGACAACCTCCAAGCCGATAATTCCCTGATTGTCTCCCCCTGTAAAACCAAGTACCTTACTGGCGAGCTCTCCATAGGGATAATAACGTTTATAATCCTCATCCACCTTTACTCCCGGCAGATCATACTCACGGATTCTGTCACCCACCGCCTTTTCCACATTACTCTTAATGCGCTCCATTGCAGAATATTTTTCCACCCTTTTGCGCACATATTCCTCTGTCAAATCCAGTTCCTCACAGAGGATGCGGATGACCTCCTCCTTATCCTCCAGCTGATTGTAAATCACAGATATGGTACAGACTGTTTTGNTNTCCGCCAATACCGTTCCGTTTCTGTCCAAAATTNTGCCTCTTGCCGCTTTAATACTCCTCTCTCTCTCGTGCAGCTTGGTGGCAAGCTCCTCGTAATACTCCGCCCTCCATACCATAAGGTATACCAGACGTCCAAAAAGAACCACAAACAGTAATGTCAGCAGAAAGAACAAGGTTATTATTTTCTTTCTATGGAAAATTTTATTGTTGCTTGTGAGCATAGCAAACCTCATAAAAAGGGTTTATTAAACTGTATTCCCATTTTTATGAGGTTATTCATTTCATCCTTTGTTTATTCGCTTTGAGGGTTTATAATCAACGGATTTACCGGCACCTCTGCGCTGGGAGAAATGCTTCTTGATATAGGATCTCCCGTCACTGGGTCATATTTCTCACCCGTGCTTGGGTCTACACGATAGCCCGTACCCTCCTCAACGGGAAAGCCCATCCACACAGGCTGGCTGCCTGTAACTTGTTGAGGAGTATCTCCACCCTCATTATTGCCATTGTCACCGTTACCGCCTTCCTCCGGCTCACCTGCAGGTCTCCCGTACTGGGTGGTAATCGCAAGCTGTCTCTCATTAAGCTCCTGAATTTCCTTTTCACTAAGCTCTTCTGTCATGAAAATATTCAAATAGGGAAGCACTTCCGTCAAAACATTTCTGACGATTCCGGTAGCATATTTTGCATCGTCCTGCTTAGATGCATTCGCCCTGTCAACCACCACATAAATGGCTATCTCAGGGTCGTCTGCCGGAGCATAACCGATAAAGGAGGCAACATACTCCTCATTGTCACGGGGATAAGTCTCCGCAGTACCTGTCTTGCCGCCAATCACATAACCTGCCGGTCTCGCCGTTTTACCCGTGCCGCGGGCATCCATGACCACGGCACGACAATACTGGCGAATCAGCTCCGAGGTGGACGCCGATACTGTCTGCTTCAATACTCTAGGCTCAATATTTGCCACGGTTGCCCCACTGGCATTGGTAATCTTGTCTACCATGTGGGGCTCGTAATAATAACCTCCGTTAATCAGGGAGCAAAAACCCGTAATCATCTGAATCATAGTGACATTAAAATTCTGTCCGAAGGTATTGGTCGCCAAATCCGCAGGACCCATTCTATCTAAGGGATATAACAGATTTGCAGNCCTAGCCTCTCCTGACAAATCCACATTTGTCTTCAAACCATAATTAAAAACACCCTGAAATTCGCTGAATTTTTCCNTGCCCANTGCCTGTCCGATTTTCATAAGCGCTACATTACAGGAATATGCCACTGCCTGCTCCAGACNGATATNTCNATNNCCCCATGTGTTATGGCAATGAATCTTGTGTCCGCCTACNTCCATCACTCCATTACATTCATAGTAGGAATTTGGCTCTATTGCCCCACTCTCTAAAGCTGCTGCCACCGTAAAGGGCTTAATTGTGGAGCCCGGCTCATAGGTGCTGGTAATACAATAATTTTTCCATAGATTATTTAAATTCAAATAGAGCTGGTCTTCTGTCATGGCGCTAAGGACTGCTTCATTGATTACGGTATCGGTCTTTCTGATTTCTATATAGCCGTTTGCATTCGTTATCTCCTCAACCATAATGGAGCCAATCAAGGCATTGGAATTCCTTGTGTCGTTTAAATCATAATTGGGATAGCTTGCCATGGCAAGAATATTTCCGGTATTCACTTCCATGATGATACAGCCCAGATTTTCCGCACCGTTGCCCTCTTTTACATTATCCTTGTGCTCATCTTGAAATTGCTTTAAATACTTTTCTACTATCTGCTGGATGTTCATGTCTATAGTACTGTGTATGGTATTACCGTCCACCGCAGACTTAATAGTTCGCTCCAAAGCAAGGTCATCGTTCAGATAGCCATACTCCCGCCCATTGGTTCCGTTCAGCGTATCGTTATAATATTCCTCCAGCCCGTATTGACCTGTTCCGTCACTTCGAGTAAAGCCTATCACATCCGAGGCAAGAGTTCCTCCGGGATACACTCTCCTATATTCCTCCTCAAACCACACACCTTTAATATTTTTATCATCCTGCTGCATTTCCAGAAAACTTGAAATTTCATCATAAGAAAGCCTTCTTAAGGGTACATACCATGATGACTCGGGATGGGTGTTCACATATTGTCGTATTGATGTCATGTCCAACTGAGGAAAACAGCTGCCCAGCGCCTGCATAGTAGNCTCTANGTAAGCCTCCTTATACAGCATAACCGCCGCGTCAATTACCAGATTATATACCTTCTCGCTTGTTGCCAGCTTATTGCCCTTGGCGTCTACAATGTCACCTCTCCTGTAGGGAAGAGTTGTGGAATCATAGCGCTGTTGGGCAAGCACCTTTTTTTGATACCGGGTTCCTTCGTCTCTGACAAGCAAGCCTAAGCTCACCGCCAGACCGGCAAAAACCAATAGCACACAGATAAATAGCACTACCAGCTTTTTTTGCATTTTAATTGAAAATTTTTGGATATTTTTTTTCCGTTCTTTCAATATACACCTCTAATTTGAAATCTTCACCCTGTTTTCTAATTTGTATCCCCGGCTATCCGCCGCATATAATCATTTCCCGAATTGATGTATGTAACGATCTGACCCTCTTTCGCATAAGTCATACCCAGCTCGCCGATTGCTATACGCTTAATCTCTTCCAAATCAATACTGCTGACAATTCTGTTATATNNCTCATCGNTTNACATTTTCAAATGNTTTAACTNGCTTTCCAAACTAGCAATATTCTTAATTTTACCGNTCAATTCTGATTGCAGCTGNATATAATTAATNNGTATTACTCCTGCCNCANACAACGCAGCCATTAAAAAAATAACATAGCCAAGGCTCATGTGATGTGCCTTATCCCTGTTTTTTCTTGCCTCATGGCTGAGTTTCTTTCTGGGTTCCTCCTCAAATTGCCTGCGGATGTCCGGCTTGAACACGGTATTTCCGTAAATATAAGCAGACTCCGCCCTTTTACTTCCTGTACTCTGACTACGATTTATTCTGTTTGTAGGAACTGCGTTTCTTCTTGTCTGTGCCATAATCTATCTCCTACCTTTTGTTTTATTCTACAACTCCACTCTTCTCAAACACCCGAAGCTTTGCACTTTTGGAACGATTGTTCTCGGAAAGCTCCTCCATGCTTGGAAGAATGGGCTTTCTGGTGATCACTCTGCCCTTACTTACTTTTCCGCATACACACACCGGAAATTCTGGCGGGCAGGTGCATGGGTTCTCATTTCTTCTGAATTCGGTTTTTACAATTCTGNCCTCCNAGNAATGAAAGGNAANAATANATAATCTTCCACCCGGATTTAACAAATCAATGNAANCCNNCANGNAACNNCGAAGCACNTCNAGCNCTNTNTNGCAGNCAATGCGGATTGCCTGAAAGGTCTGCTTAGAAGGGTGTCCCTTCTGGCGCATTTTAGCGGGGATTGCCGCCTTAATTACTTCATTCAATTCAAAGGTCGTCTCAATGGATTTTTCGCTCCTTGCCCGGACAATATGCTTTGCAATGTTCTTGGCAAAGCAATCCTCCCCATAATCCCTGATAATGTGAAACAACTCCTGCTCCGAGTAAGTATTCACAATATCTCTTGCGGTCAGGGTCTGTCTGCGATCCATGCGCATGTCAAGAGGCGCATCATAGCGATAAGAAAAACCTCTCTCTCCTGTATCCAGCTGATGAGAGGATACTCCCAAATCCAGTACGATACCGTCCACGCCTGCAACGCCCAGCCCGGTCAAGGCGGCACTTGCATTACAATAATTGTTCCTAATGAGAGTGACCTTATCTCCAAAGCAGCTTAATCTTTCTCCCGCGGCGGCAATAGCGGCGTCGTCCTGATCGATTCCATAAAAATGACCTGTGATTAATCTCCTGCATACCTCATAAGCATGTCCACCGCCACCTAATGTGCCATCCATGTAAATACCGTCTGACTGTACATTTAATTCGGCGATAGTCTCCTGAAGCAGCACCGAGTAATGTTTAAAATCCATTTCCGGTCTCCTTCCTTTAAATGGTGAGACCCAGAGCCTCCATTGCCGAGGTGATGTCGTCCATATTCTCGTCCTGTGTCACACTCTCCCACTTTTCCTTGCTCCAGATTTCAATGCGGCTTCCCACGCCCACTAACACTACATCCTTATCCAAACCCGCAAACTCCCGCAAGTTTGCCGGCAAAAGTATTCTTCCCTGCTTATCCAATTCCACCTGTGCGGCTCCGGCAAGAAAAAAACGAGCAAACTTTCTTGCCTCTTTGTTGATAAGCGGCAGCGATGTCAATTTCTGTTCAAAAGCGTTCCAATCCTCATTAGCGTACACAAACAAGCAGCCGTCCATACCCTTTGAAACCACAAATTCCTCTCCGAGGAGCTCGCGGAACTTTGAGGGGATAATCAACCTGCCTTTCGCATCAACTGTATGGTTGTATTCGCTCATAAACATCGCTGTCACCACCAATCAAAAGTGCGTCTGCCACAAAAGCACTGCCAATGTCGCTCTATGTTTTACCACTTTGTGACACTTCGCACCACTTTCACCCACTTTTATTAAGATTCTAATATAAAATAAAGTATTTTACAAGTAAAATCCAAAAGATTTTTTGAAGTGAAGATAGCAAAAAACGCCCCGCAAACAATTTGCATAGGCGTATTTTACCATATATAGTATGATGGAGAATCATCCCATACTACATGTTCTATGGAACGACTCTCCTTTTTTAATATTTTATAAAAATATTTAATTCTTAAGTCTTCTATCANNCCCTTNGCTTCAGTGAAGAAATTTTACCTTTANTGATTCTAACCCNGACTACAATATCANCCGTCAGGGCAAAANTGAACAGTCCAAGAGACAGCAGTTGAGACACCGCAAGCCCGGTTCCCGGCAGAAGCAGCTGATCGGTTCGCAGACCTTCAATAAAAAAGCGCCCCAATCCATAGCCCCCAAGATAAAACAGACATATCTCGCCGTGAAATTTCTTACGCTTCCGATAAACAAGTATCAAACTAAAAAGCAACAGGTTCCATATACTCTCATAAAGAAATGTGGGATGCACCTGAATATAATTAGCTCCCTCCTGATTATGCGCGGCGATTTCACTCGTAAGATCCCGGCTTCTGACCGATACCAGAGGAAGTCTCATAGCAAAAAGACCATTTGTGTACCCCCCAAATGCCTCACGGTTTGTAAAATTCCCCCATCTACCGATAATCTGACCTAAAAGCAAACCAAGTACACCAGCATCCCCCATTTGAAGGGGATTGCTCTTTTTAATCTTACAATAGACAAAAAGCGTGATAAATGAAGCTATTACACTGCCATAAATCGCCATACCACCGCTGCGGATATCAAAAACCCTCCATAAATTGTCCTTAAATTGATTCCATGAAAATACCACATAATAAATGCGGGCTCCAACCACGGAAAAAACAATTGCATAAAGTGCGAAATCCCAATAAGTATCTGAATCCTGTCCGGTCACCTTTGCCTCGTGAACCACCATCCAAATACCTGCTATAATCGCAACCGCAATGATACAACCATATAGCGCAACGTCAAAACCGAATACGGTAAATTTCTTTGGTATATTCTCCAAGTAAATTCCCAAATTGGGAAATGCAATGTCCATCGGATTCATATAACTCTCCATTCCTCTAACACAATTAAAAACTCCCCGGGCATAATCATTTACACATTAAAACGGAATAGAATAACATCCCCGTCCTTTACCACATAATCCTTCCCTTCCATTCCTACAAGCCCCTTTTCTCTTGCCGCGGCCAGAGAGCCTTGCTCCAGTAAATCCTTGTAATTTACAACCTCCGCTTTGATAAATCCCCTCTCAAAATCAGAATGAATCTTACCCGCTGCCTGAGGCGCCTTTGTACCTACCTTANTGGTCCATGCACGNGTCTCATCCTCTCCCGCAGTCAGATAGCTGATAAGNCCNAANAGATGNTAGCTTGCTTTGATCAGCTTCTCAAGCCCGGATTCCTTAAGACCCAAATCCTCCAAAAACATTGCCTTCTCATCTTCATCTAACTCCGCAATCTCCTGCTCTATCTGGGCACAGATGACAAACACCTCACTGTCCTCGCCTGCAGCAAACCTGCGCACGGCCGCAACCTTATCATTGGAAACTCCGTCATCTGCCAAATCTTCTTCAGCCACATTTGCCGCATAGATAACAGGCTTATATGTAAGCAGATTATAGGAACGTAAAAGCGCAAGCTCGTCCTCATCGTCCACCTCAAGGCTCTTCGCCATTTTACCGCTTTCCAAATGCTCTTTAATACGGGCAAGCAAAGCCTCCTCCTTGGCAAGAGTCTTGTCCATCCTTGCCGCCTTTATAACCTTGCTCTGCCTTCTCTCCAAAATCTCCAAATCCGAGAAAATAAGCTCCAGATTAATGGTTTCGATATCTCTAAGCGGGTCTACGCTTCCGTCCACATGTACCACATTGGCATCCTCAAAACAGCGCACCACATGNACAATNGCATCNACCTCNCGNATATTNNNNAAAAACTGNTTCCCTAAGCCTTCTCCCTTGGATGCTCCCTTCACCAGTCCCGCGATATCTACAAACTCAATCACCGCAGGCGTCACTTTCTTGGACTGGTACATATCACCCAACAGCTTAAGGCGCTCATCCGGCACCGCAACAATACCCACATTCGGGTCAATGGTACAAAAAGGATAATTCGCCGACTCTGCCCCTGCCTTTGTCAATGAATTAAAAAGTGTGCTTTTTCCTACATTTGGCAATCCTACGATTCCTAGTTTCATTTTATCTTAATCTCCTTTGGTTTTTCTTTTATTTTATAGGGTTTTCGCCTCTCAAGGTTTTGGTTACGTACCAATTTACGTACCAATCTGAACCATTCAAAATTTCAAAATAGATTTTGAGCCATGCCTGCATGAGCGAAAATATCTATTTGAAATTTTAGTTGGCGAAGCCAACGAGCGAGAAAACAAATGTTTTCGAGCTGCATGGTTCAGATTTTAAACTACCTTGAGAGACGCGGCAATTTTTTCAATTTCCTTATGTTTTTCATCTTCTGTCGTGTGAACATACAGATTCATTGTTATACCAATATTAGAATGTCCAAGTATCGTCTGCAATGTCTTTGGCTTCATACC
>WFLY01000029.1 GCA_009177215.1 Bacillota bacterium | reverse complement strand
TCAAACGCATCTGGCTGTTCCTTCTGAATTACTTGTTGTGCAACAGCTTCCACAGCTTCCGCTTCTTCAACAGTAATATCAAGCGTATCTATTATTTCTATACACTCATCAAATGTCGTGGTAAATAATTTTATCAATTCATTTGCTTTTTTAAAGTCTGCTTCATTTATTGGTTTTCCATGAGCTACCTTATTTCGAATATCGTAAAGTGAACCCCAGTCTTTTGAAAACTTATTCGGTCCTTTAACGCTTAACTTATCTGAAAAATACCGGTCCCAATTATTCTTCGGTTCATATTCATTAGACATTTTTCTTATAGCATCTGCTGTCAGTAGCTTCCCCTTCTCTTTATTNTCTCTTTTNGGTTCNTCNNCTTCCTGTTTTTCGCTATTNCTCAATGTATCAATACTCTCATATTGCTTAAGTTCTTTAAATAAAACTNTCAAATCTGTTTTCATCGAATATGGCGCAGTAAAAAAATAACCAAGAGTAATAAAATCTGCATATGTAAGCCATTCTGCATTAATGTCATTTTTCGTTTTATTACTTTTCTCGATTACACTATTGATACTTGTCTGAAACTTTTCAGGCGTACCTACGTCAATCCATTTGCTTCCAACTGTTTTCAACATAAACAGATAAATAATTTTTCGCAGCATATTCTCCACTTTTGAAATGTCTGGATATAATTTCTTTGCATAATATGACGAGACATCATTCCACACAGTATTAATAGCAAATTGCGCTCCACTTTTTTCATTAATCTCTTTAATGAGAGAATCAAAATGTTCTAATATGCCTGCCTCCACTTCTCCATCCCCTTGCGTTTCAACCATTAAGTGGAAAATCATTTCNTTAGNTT
Organism: Bacillota bacterium; assembly: GCA_009177215.1. Lineage (GTDB taxonomy): Bacteria > Bacillota > Clostridia > Lachnospirales > Lachnospiraceae > Acetatifactor. The sequence continues at coordinate 14,285 of WFLY01000029.1, read as the reverse complement.
TTTNAACTTCNGTAGATTCCAAACCATATNCAAGGTTTTGTCCATCAAAAATAATTATATTCGATTTATTGTCTTCTGCATTATTNAATTTGATACGCTTATTTGCACACAAGAAATTTTGGAACATTTCTTTTGATACACAATAATCATCTTTTTGCTTTATAAAAATATACTCCATTTTCATTTGCCTTCACCTCAATCAGTAAACAATTTACACCGTGCAGATATTGAACCAATCCCTTCTAAACGAATTTCCTTTACAGCATCCACCAAAGCATAATGTAAAAAACAGTCTTTGACTCGTGCTTCCGGATGGGCAAAGGAAATTACAACTGTATCATTATCTACAAAATACCAAATCCCACGTGATGTCATTTTCCAATCCAATTCTTGATTTTTATAGCATGCATCAACAAATGCTTTTTCTGTACCGCAGCAGATGATAATGTCTGGATTATACAGGCTTAATTGCTTTTGAAGAACGGCACTGTTATCTATGGCAGCCTGATAAATCTCATCTGCATGTGATGTATACCCGCCAGATGTCTTCTTCACATTGACGGCACAAATTGTTTTCAGGATTTTCTTCCTACGGGCTTCGTTATCATTTTCCCAATAACTCCATGGCTTCTCCGCATCCAGCTCCAAAATAGCCTCTGTCCATCGAGCTATATTATCCCATGTCTGCGGTCGGCCACCGTTCCGTACAAATTCCCGAAGGCTCCAACTTTTCCCACCATTGACTTCTTTCAACACATACATAATCTTGTATCTTGCAGACAGGTAGTCCTCTTGACTGGCAACCCCATCATCTACTATATCTGGATTTTTAATTCTTAGCTCTGCAAACAACTTATTTTCTTCTTCTGCTATACTACCCATGCTCTGCTTCCCTTTCTGGAATATTATGGTCTGCCGCCCTGACATTTCGGACATTTCCTTTGCCAGATATCACTTCCATTGGTATAATATTTATGACCACATCCCAAGCACTCCATTTCATAGAACCATTGCTGGTTATCTGTGTCAGGCATCTGCGTTTTTCCGTTATTCCTCTGTTGATTTCTGTTTATAAACCCTTGCTCCGTGCTTCCCATAACTTCCGACTCTTACTCAATAAAACCTTGGAAAATCATTACAGATGTATTTTTCAAATTGTGGCTTACAGTCTTCTTTTTTTGTTCCATNTCCGTCTGTTNTATTCCCGTTAANCCAGNTGCTTCTTTNCCCTGCATTTTTCCAGNTTTATTCGTTACGCACTCCTTCAGAANTTCTTCTAANGNCAAANTCCATGTCAGGTTAAGGCGCTCTGAATAAAAAACAAAATAAAAATTTCCCCTCATTTCATGCGTTATCGCAGAAAACAATGCGGCATCTCCTTCTGCTAACTGGACCTTGCTTTAATCTGCACTTCTATGAACGTACCATCCCCTTTTTTGATAACGCAGTCAACCCCATGATCATCCACCAAAGGAACATAACAGTCCAACCCTTCCATCAGCATCTTTCCGATTATGCTGTACTCCATCCTTTTACCAAATCCAGCCGAATGCCTAAAAGACATCCCCATCGTTCCCACCGCCTTCTCTGTTTCTTTTTGTATAGGTCAGTTCAATATCATAGCCCAAAGCCTCCATCATTTGCACAAATGTTTTATTAATGACACCTTCTTTCTTCTTTACAATACGGTTTACATAAGAACTGGTGGTTCCGATGTCTTCTGCCAATTGTGCCTGTGTCGTCCCCAATTCTATACATTTGACCTTGATATCCACTTCTATATTATTTCGAACCACGCTTTCGCTCCTGTCGTTTACTCACTACTCTATAAATTTCACAAATCAGATAATTTATTATAGCCAATTTTTTTCAGTTTGTCATCTGCTAATATATTTATATACCAAAAACAAAACACCTCGCCGAAGCGAGGTGCATCAAAATCCGCTATATCTTTATGCCTGTATCTCCGTTCCATCCCGGAATGTCACTACCATTTCCTTATCCCTGCCAACCGTAACAAAATCTACCATGCTGCTCCAGAGCCTTTCATCGAATTCGACAATAATCCCATCCTGCGCCTGCAGGACTTTGATGAAGCCTGCCAACCGCTCGCTTTGCGCTTCCTTTTCCGTAATGGTTCTGGCGATCTCATCATACTGTGCTTTGGCGGCATCATAACGCCCCACCAGCCTGTCATAGCGTTCCTGATATTCCCTCTGGTCTTGGGCTATGCGGGCATTTTCGTCTATGGCACTCTGCACCATCCCCGCCAGCACCGCCATGTCGTTTCCCAGCCCACACTTCTCTTCCTCCAGCGCATCCGTCTGGCAGAGCGTCTGCCGGATGATCTCCGCATTCGCTATAATCTACGCTTTTTCAGAAACCAGTTTGTTATAAGCGGATACAAATGCCGCCTTGATTTCCTCTTCCATCACATGGGGAGTCTGGCACTTCCTATCCTTATACTTGCCGTTGCAGCGGTAAATGACCCTGCGGTATTGCCATAAGAATTGAGCACCTTTGCTATCTGGTTGATGTTGACTCCCTGTTTTTTTAATTCTTCCGAAAGTCCAACTAATAAATCACGCACTTCTTTCAGCGTAATGCCCGGTATCTGTTTTCCATCATTTATCCGTAACAGATAATCTATAAAATCTGCATTGCTGCCGTATCCGCTGGCTTCTTTTTGTTTTTCAAACTCTGCCTGTAACTTTTCATCGGTACGGATATAAATTACTTTATCCCTTGTCCTGTTTCCCATAAAATCCCTCCAATCTGATAACGATTACTGCCTATCTTCTAAAAAACAGCCTTGCATCAAAAAAAACAAAACACATTCTCTTAAAGGTGTATGGCTCCCAAATTCGTATCTCCTGTATCCGCTTTTTATTAAATTAGCTGCTGATAATTGCAGCAATAGCTACACTTTCAATAAAACAACCTCATTCAAAATATTGGCTACAATCCCTCTTTCCTTTGTATTCACCCGATACCATTTACCGCATTTACTGTAGCTTTGTTGTAGAAATGCTCTATAAGCAGGGCACATCATTCCCGTAAGTCTGTCCGCTGCAAAGAACGCAGTTCCCAGACGAAAGCCCCTCGCTCTGCGCTCCGTCTGGCTTTCCCACATTGTTTTCCTGCTCTGGCACTTTCTGCTCCACCTTTTCCATAATCCTATCCGCAAAGTCATCCTCTTTTCCCCTGTTTCCAGATACGGATTATCCGATATTGCCAAATGTCGGTCATAAAAATCATTGACTGCCTGAATGATAAAGTCATTCTGTGAAGAAAACATTCTGACAGCTTCTGAGTGAAGTATTTCCCATGCACGTCTGTCAGCTTTTTTTCCTCATAAAACCGCACATTGCGGTTACGGATATTTCCTGCCATTCCTACACCTTCTCTCTAGCTACACTTTTTATTTCCGCGAGCAATGAGCCAAGCAACTATGCTTACATGGGCATTTGGCGAATGCCGCGAGAGTCAAATACCCCGTCCTTTGGTGTGGGTTTGTTCTCGTTTCGTTCAGTACCTTATTATGGATACGTTTCATGCACTGGAGTACACCGAGCTTCTCTGTTCAGGATTTACTCTCTATTGCCCTGCCATTGTTTAAATACATGGTATTCATTGTGTCGTTGCCAATGTCAGCAAGCAAATTCATTCCCTTAAAATCTTTCAGGTTTTCTGCCACCACAGAATAACACTGCGGCATAACCGTACATCCGACAATCCGGGCCTCATACTGTCTGCCTTTATAGCGAAACCGCTCAAATTTATTATGCATCAGGTATTGGCGGAACGATTCTCTCTGTGCCTGAATCCATTTCAGCGGAAGTCCTGCCGCAAGATACACTCTGGCAGCAGTCAGTTCCCTTGCATTCAACTCTTTTGCGATTGCCGCAAGCGTCAGGATATAATTATCGTCATCTGCCTGCTTTTCAGCAATAAAACTCTTATGACCTTCCCTGATAATGTAAAAATATCCGTCATACTCCAGATAATCCTTGCTGAAAGTTGGCGCTTTCTCNCTCTTAATCAGTGCNGTTGGAAATACCCTGTGTGCTGTTTTGATATTTCCATATCCATGATCAATTCCTAAAATCAATGTNCCATTCATGTTATATTCTCTTATATTCGCCATAATTTTTTNCTCTCTTTTCGTNTTANTTTAGTGATAACAGTAGACAATATCATGAAGAACCACTTCCTCTGNCATTGCCTTAGCCTGTTNCCGNAGCNGCNACATTTCCATTGTAGAGTCCGGATTCTCCGGTTTATGCTTCTGTAAATANTGCNGCATAATNCTNTCCAACANTTCATTTGCTTCTTCATTGATTTCTGCNGCTTTTTGTTTCAACTGCCCTGTACGAACCAGATGATAATATCTATCCGGCTGGCTTTCTTTCATGTATTTTTTTCATAAATCTCCGTATTTTCCTGCAAATTTATCCTGCATTGATTCTGTTTCCTCTTTGCCAATAAGCAGATTAGGGTATAAGATACCATCTTTCTCTGTGTAAGTACCGCCCATCTGTTCAAATATTGATTTTTCTCTGCTCATTCTCTCATCCTCCGTTTCTGTTATTCAATCCAAAAGTTCCATAAAAAATGACAGACACTTGTATGCCTGCCACTACATCAGATAATTCTTCTCCATAGATTGTGCTTCCTGTGAACAGCAATTTTAAATCGTTTCTTCCCAGAAATACATCATTTCATCAATCAGATTTGTACACCATTTTTGACACCAATTTTTCTTCAAACTACACCATTCTGCGATAAGTTATGATACTTCTCCCAAAAAACAAAAGTGGCTTAAACCCTTGCAAAATCGCTATTCTTCAAGGTTTTAAGCCACTTTCTCTTACCTGTTTAACATTTGTTTGACAAACCCACAATATTTAATTTTAATTACTCTTCTTCTCGAAATCCTCCACATACTGAGTAATCAGCTTCACGGTGCCTTCAACGCCTAAAACGCTGCTGTTAATACATAAATCGTAGCTGTCGGCACGCCCCCACTTTTTGGAGGAATAATAATTGTAGTAGCTCTGGCGCTGCTTATCCTTTTTAATAATCATTTCCCGCGCCTTTGATTCCGTCAAATCATATTTCTTCATAATTCGCTTTACCTTGGTTTCATCATCTCCAAAGATAAATAAATGCACGCAATTCTTATAATCTGCAAGTGCATAATCTGCACAGCGCCCCACAATCACACAGGCACCCTCATCCGCAATTTTCTTAATGGTATCAAATTGTGCCAAAAACACTTTGTGGCTGATTGGCATATCAACAAATGAAGAAGCGTTATATCCGAAAGAATATGTGTCCATGACTAAATTATATAAGAAAGAATTTGTGGGTCTCTCATCATGATTCTGAATCATCTCCTCACAGAAACCGCTTTCCTTTGCCGCGCGGCTTAATAATTCCTTGTCATAGCATTTAATCCCAAAATATTCTGCAACCTTCTCTCCGATTTCACGGCCGGCAGAACCAAATTGACGTCCGATTGTAATAACTGTATTCATACTCAGCACCCTACCCTTCTGTCCAAAATAAAGCCTTGTTATCAGCATTTTTTATACTGTTATTATACTTTATTTTTGACATTCTTACAACCGCTTTCCCAATTTTTTATTCCCGCGTGCAAACATTCCACATTCTAAGTGCCGTTATTTTGTATCGCCTCCCAAACTATCTTTCGCCAACCGCAAAGTTATTTATGAACAGTTCCTTAGTTTCTCAAGCAGCTTCACAAAATATTCCGGCAGGGGCGAGTCTATCTCTATATACTCTTTTTTGGAAGGGTGCACAAAGCCCAGCGTTTTGGCATGTAGAGTCTGCCCTGTCAGTAAAAACGGACATTTCCTGCCGGAATAAACCTCATCCCCAAGAAGAGGATGCCCGATACTCGCCATATGCACACGAATCTGATGAGTCCTGCCCGTCTCCAAAACACATTCAATATAGGTATATTTATGAAACCGTTCCAACACACGATAATGAGTCACTGCATGTTTTCCGTTTTTTTCATTGACGGCCATCTTCTTGCGCTCCGTAGGATGCCTTCCGACGGGCTTATCAATCACTCCCTCGTCCTCCTTAAGAACACCGTAGCAAATAGCATGATATCTCCTGTTGATACTATGCTCCTTCAACTGCATTGCAATTTCGTTATGTGCTCTATCACTTTTACACACAATAATAGACCCCGTGGTATCCCTGTCAATGCGATGCACAATTCCCGGGCGCAGCACACCGTTGATGCCCGACAATTCCTTCCCACAATGATACATTAGTGCATTCACAAGCGTTCCCGAATAATGTCCTGTCGCAGGATGAACCACCATACCCTTGGGCTTATTTACCACAATGACCTCCTTGTCCTCGTAAAGAATGTCCAGCGGTATATTTTCCGGTTCTATATCCGGCTCCACCGCTTCCGGCAACCGAAAGCTGACTTCGTCATCCGCTTTTACCTTATAGCTGCCCTTTACAGAACGGTCATTGACAAACACTTTTTCGTCNTTGATCATTTTNTGNATAAATNAGCGCGACAAAGAANCGATAAGCATGCTCACACACTTATCGATTCGCTCATTTTCCAAATCTTCTGTTATTTGAAAACGGAATTCTTCCATATATCCTCTCAATTCTATTTCGTTTCGGGGCAACGGTTCTGTTTAAAGCCCAGAAATTCCAAATCCTTCTCCTTGAACACAAACAAGAAAAGAATAAACAGCCCGATAGTTGCAACAACAATATAGATATCCGCAACATTAAAAATGGGATAATTAATCAAAATAAAAGAAATAAAATCAACCACATAATCAAACCTGAGACGGTCAATCATATTGCCAAGCCCCCCTGCAATAATTACGGAGAGTAAAATATGGACAATACAAAACTTCCTCCGCTTGGGCAGCTTAAACAGAAAAAATAAAATCACTGCCATAAACACAATTCCCACAAAGAGAATAAAATATTTCTGATTCTGCAGCATTCCGAACGCCGAGCCGCGATTCTCAAGGTACTGCAGCTCCAGCACTCCGTCTATCAATACATAAGCGGGCTTATCTTTTAGACGGGAAATGGCAAGGTTCTTGGTAAATTGGTCAAACACCAATAAAAGCCCCATTACGATTATGTCCACACAAAGCATTATCCCACGCTTAATTTCATTTCTATTCATAAAACTATGTCCTTTCCGACATTCAGCATTCGCTATCTGGCATTAGGCATTCAAAATTCGGCATTCAGCAGCGGTTCTCATATTCATACTAACGATACTATACCCGTTCATCGTCCTCGCTGAAATGGATTTCATTGATTGCCGCCAGTATTTCTTCATCGGTTACACTTTTGTCAATCACAGCCTTGCCGATTTTCTTGAGCAAAATGAACTTAATATTGCCCCCGTCCATTTTCTTGTCGGATTTAGTGAGCCTGAGAATCTCCTGTGGGTCGATTCCGTCCACGGAAATAGGCAGATAAAAAGGCACAAACATATCACGGATTTCGTAATACTCCTCCATGGTAAGCATCTCCTTTTTCCATGAAATATAAGCGGCGGCTACCGTTCCCAAAGCAACACACTCTCCATGATACAGCTTAAAATTCTTAGCCTTCTCAATGGCATGTCCGATGGTGTGACCCAGATTAAGCAGGGCACGGTCTCCCTGTTCGGTAGGGTCCTTCTCTACCACAAGCTTCTTTACGGAACAGCTACGCATCAGCATTTCCTCTAAAACAGGTATATCACGCCCGCAGATTTCGTACATGTTCTCAATAAGCCATTCATAGAAGATACTATCCTTGATCAGTCCATACTTCATAACCTCTGCAAAGCCGGAAAAGAACTGGCGGTCGTCCAGCGATTTGAGCACCGTGAGATTCATGTATACCAAACGTGGCATTTTGAAGGCTCCCACCATATTCTTGTAGCCGTTGAAATCTACTCCCGTCTTGCCTCCGATGGAACTGTCTGCCTGCGCAAGCAGCGTAGTGGGTATCTGAACAAAATCAATACCTCGCAGGTAGGTTGCAGCCACAAAGCCCGTCAAATCGCCTACCACACCGCCTCCTAAAGCAAGCAACATATCCTTACGATCAAAGCTCTCCTCTATCAAATACTGATAGACATTTCTCACTATGTCTAAATTCTTGAATTCTTCACCTGCCGGAAAAACATACTTGCAAATCTTTGCACAGCTTCCGGTAAGAAGCGTCTTAAGCTCCTCGCCGTACAGCTTGTCCACATTGGAATCTGTCACAATACACAGCTTTCGCCCTGCAGTGTGAAGCTCTGCAAGCTCCTCCAAAAGTCCGTCAAAAGATTGACTGAACACAATATCATAACAGGGTTTTTTATTATATAATACAGATAATCTTTGTGCCATTTTTCTTTTCTCACTTTACAATCCGTTATTTAAGGGAGACTCAAACGCGCCTCCGAAAATATCCTGAAAGTCTCCGGAGATATCCACACTTGCCGGAGTAATGATAAATATATAATGTGATATTTNCTGTANATTACCGGAAATCGCAAANCAGGAACCGGAGGTAAAGTCAATAATANGCTGTGCTATATCCACATCCAAACCTTCAAGATTAAGAACCACCGTTCTATTTGCCAACAGGGTCTCCGTGATCTCTCTGGCATCTTCCACGGAAGTAGGTCTGATAACACATACCTCCATCCCGTTGCCTTGAACTCGTCTTGTGGTGGCTTGTCTGATAGGCGTTACCTTAGGCTGTGATGTCTTCTTGGGAGCTTTCTCTTCGTACGGCTCTTCCTCTTTTATCTTGGAAACTGTAACTTTTCTGGGCGCAGGCATATCTTCCTCATCATCCAGATATTCATCGTCGTAATAATCTTCGTCTTCATCATTCAGCTTCATGTAATTTAAAAACTTGTCCATTACACCCATTTAATTGTCTCCTTTTTATAATCCCGTTCTCCGAATATCCCTGTGCCCACTCTTACATAAGTAGCACCTTCTTCAACGGCAACCTCATAATCACCCGTCATCCCCATTGACAAAACACTCATNAAGACATTNTNNATGTTTTTACGTTNTATGTCNNCANNCAANTGCNGCAACTTGGCAAAATATTTNCGATTTTCCTCAGCTTCCTCCACGTAGGGAGCAATTGTCATCAGCCCTTTGATGGAAATCCCCTGTAATTTGGAAATTTCCTCTACCAATGCTGNCGCTTCTTCACAGCATGTTCCAAATTTACTTTCTTCCAACGCTACGTTGACTTCAATCAGAATATTCACTGTCACATGCTTTTTTACAGCTTCTTTGCTGATTTCCTCGGCAAGACGGTAAGAATCCACACTATGGATCAGATAGACCTTATCCACAATATATTTTACCTTATTGCGCTGTAAATGCNCAATCATATGCCAGCGAACATCCTCCGGAAGCTGANGTNTTTTATCCACAAGCTCCTGTACCTTATTTTCACCGAAATCCCTTGCTCCTGCCTCATAAGCCTCCCTCAGCATGGATACCGGCTTAGTTTTACTCACGGCAATCAGAGTAACCTCGTCCTTGCTTCTTCCTGTTCTTTCACAGGCATTGGCTATTTTCTGCTCTACCTGTCGTATATTTTCTCCTATCATTTTACCAATGCTGCGCACCCTAAACCAACACCAGTGTAAGCAGCCNCCTCCGTTTCTGTCTTATTCATTAATAAATTGGTCGTCGCTGACCGCTTCCGCATCCAACACAATGTAATCGTACACATTCAAGCCGTAACGGGTATTTGCCTTTACAATGGCATATTCTTCATTCCGATAAAGGATATTTATCTGCTTAAAATCCGCATAGCCCTTATTCATATTGTAAACACCTATCAGCGTGGCACGCTTGCTTACAGTATAGGTTTCCTGACTGTCCGGCTTGTGCAAAATATCTCCCGCATTCAGAACCNAGGNGTNCANATAGTACTCNTNNGTCTCTTNGTNATAGCTGTATACGTCCGTGACCACTACCTCGCTGGAAATCGTACCATCCTCCAGATAACATTGTCTGATCACACTATACTTGCCCTGAGTAGAACTCTCGCTTACAAAATCCTTGCCTATCAAAAAGAATTCCTTCTCCACAATGGACGAAACAGGTATTTTAAGCCCCTTTTCCTCATTGACAATCAGTTCCACCTCCAGAAAACGNTCCCCTACAAAGGTTATCATGGAATTGGTAAAGCTAAGCTNCAAATAAGTCTTGCCGTCCGCATTATGTAAAAGCTTTACCGCTCCCCATGACTCATACTGATTTTTTAGGAAACGTACTTTAATATAGCCTTCCTCTCCCAATTCGGCTCCTCTTTCGGCATCAATCGGAATGACAATGGACCAGTTCTCATTGGTGGAAAGCTTATATGCCGCATCCCCTACGGCGAGCAGCTCATTATTTAAAATTTGCTTCTTCTCATATTCTTTGTTGTCAAATATGTCTCCCGTTACCATATCCGCCGTCATTCCCTCGTAGCCGTCCGTCCAATAGGTTACGATACCTGTCACCGGCGCATTACAATAATTAATCACACCACCTACTCCCGAACCAGTGCCCATAGTCTGAATCGCTTTCAGCATATTGCCGCTGGCAAGTTTCAGCACAGTATTTTGCAGCGAACGCTTAAATTCATAGATATTCTCAAAATGTTCGCCGTCATAGCCATGCATGAAATTCATTATTTCGCTGCGAAACTCCCTAAGCTCCTTATCACTCAGGGTATTTTCTTCTGAGGCTGCCGCTTTAAGCTGTTCGCTAAGCCGTCCTGTCTCGTCTATTGTATAGACAATATCACCCTTAGCAACACGTTCTCCCTCATAGGCAAAATAATTAACATAGCCCGCACTCTCCGTATTTACTACGGTTTCGTCTCTGATTATCACGCCCTGATATATATTGTTTGTTGCAATAAAACCTTCCNTTACTTCNTNCCGCACAATATGCTTCGTNTGAAAGTACATAATAATGCAGATAATCACATNGAAAAGAACTACTGCAAAAATAAGCATTCCAATGTTCAGATTAATAGGTTTTCTATATTTTTTTACCTTGTTTTGCTTTTTTGCCAAGTAAAATTAGCCTCCCTGTTACTAATGAAAAGCCCCGGCACATTCCCGAGGCTTTTCTTATGTTACATATCAAATAAGTATTATCGTCCAGCCAGTCAATCATAATCTGCCGAAATTAATATTTCTACCAGACTCTTTATGTTTTCACACGGCTGAGCTTTACAAATAAGTATTTTACAGAGAGACAATAATCTTCTCCTTTAACTGCGCCGACAGCTCGGCTTCATCTACCGAAACACTCAGCACAAAGTCCACATGGAACTTCTCGCTGACCTTCTCCAGCTTGGCTACGGCTCCTGTAATGTCTCCGTCTGCCAGACTGGAAATCATTAAAAAACTGTCAAAATACATTTGCTGTAAATCATGATCCTGTGAAATAATACCGCACACAAATCCAACAAACTCATCACTGTTCTCAATCATATACTGAGAAACATCAATCAGACGCACCTTATTGTTCAGTTCATACATGTGCTTGGTACTCTTATCCAGATAAACGATGTTACCCGTAATGCTCTTCACTTCACTATTCACTTTATCCAATAACTGCTTGGTCTTGCCCTTGCCCTTCCTACCTACAATTAACTGAACCATTGGTAACCCTCCTATCGTGTAATGTATCTGTATCTATTATAGTTTATCCACTGTCAAAAAACAACCTCTATTTGTTGATTTCATCTAACAAATCTATCATCTCGGCATATAGCGTATCAGAGCTTGAGGAACGCAGAATTACCGAAATGTACGGTGCCCCGCTTGTATCCTTAGAAAACAGCATCAGACAATGACCTGCCGCATTGGTGGTTCCTGTTTTCCCACCGATGACCGTCACATTTGCCGGTGCCTGAAAATGCCCNCTAANGAAACGGTTGGTTGTCTCAAAANACAGCTCCTTCGTCTTGCCNTCCTTGTCNTAGTAGGTTGTCTGNTATGATGTNATATGAATNATCTCNTTGNAGGTTTCATACTTCAATGCTTCATTAAAAATCAGATACAAGTCGTATGCGGTGGTATAATGCTCTTCTGCCGTCAATCCGTGGGGATTGACAAAATGAGTATTGGTAGCGCCGAGCCTTGCCGCCTCATCATTCATCATGGTAATAAAATTGTCCACGGAACCGCCTATATTTTCAGCAATCATCATTGCCACATCATTAGCGGAATACATCAGTAGGATATGCAACGCCTGAGACAATGTCATAGTGTCACCGCTCTTTAATCCGCAAAGCTGCGCTCCCGATTCCGTAATATTTACAGCATTTGTAGCCGTCAGCACCTGATCCAGAGAGCCGTTTTGCAAAGCAACCAATGCGGTCATTACCTTTGTGAGGCTTGCAGGATGTAATCTCTCGTGAGCTCCTTTTGAATACAGCACCTCTGTGTTATTCAAATCAAACAATACGGCAGCCGTTGCCTCCGACATATCAACACGTTCATCATCTGTCAGATTGCCCGTCACCACGCACAAATCGGCAGCAAAAGGCTCTGCCGTACCCGTACTTTCACCGGCTACCACGTTAAAACCGCTGAGACCTGCATTGGAATTGTAAGGTAAATCATAGGTAAGCTTCCCACAGCCCGTCATACCTAAAAGAAGACTGCCGCAAAGAAAAACTGCCAATATTTTTTTCTTATTTGTACATTTCACGCCACTCTAAATCTCCTCTGTCTAAGGACTTAATTAACAGTTCTGCACTCGCCAGATTGGTTGCCAGAGGAATATTGTGTATGTCACACAGCTTTACCACGTTATTTACGTCCGGCTCGTGAGACTTAGGGGTTAAGGGGTCACGCAGGAATATGACCAAATCCATTTGATTGTGTTCAATTTGTGCTCCAATCTGCTGTTCCCNGCCAAGATGCNCCGCAAGGAACTTATGGATATTTAGATTAGTCACCTCTTCAATCAATCTTCCCGTAGTACNTGTGGCAAATAAATCGTTTTNACTTAAAATTCCNCGATATGCAATGNAAAAATTCTGCATTAATTTCTTCTTTNCATCATGTGCGATCAGTNCAANATTCATACACNTTCCCTCTCTCTCTNCTGTATATTTCTTCTCGCCTGCAGTCTGACATTCAGCACAAAGCCCATGCCAATAAAGAGACTCATCAGTGAAGTCAGCCCATAGCTGACAAAAGGCAGGGGTAAACCGGTATTAGGCAAAATAAAGGTCGCCACACCGATGTTGAGAAAGCCTTGGAAGGCAACAAGTCCTCCCATCCCCGCAGCTATAATCCTCCCCGCCAAATCCTTGGCACGTCTTGCAACAGAAATACATTCCAACGCAATCAGCATAAGCAGAACTATGACAACCACACAACCTTTAAACCCGAACTCTTCACCGATAACCGCAAAAATAAAATCTGTCTGCGCCTCCGAAATAAAATTACCGTTTTTCACGGAGGTGATTTCATTATTCCTATAGCCCTTGCCATCAAGCTGTCCCGAACCGATTGCCATAACGGAATTCAGCTGTTGGTAAGCTTCTTTGGTAGCATATTCTTCAGGATTAATAAAAGCAAGAATTCGGTTTCGCTGAAAATCCTTCAGAATTTTGTTATCCGGCTGCAGCGCCAAAGATATCAAAACGGCAACCGTAGGAATCGCCACGGCTAACACACCAAGTACCAGCTTGTAACTGACGCCTCCCGAGAACATGATCACACAAAACAGCACAATCAGCACAATACTGGTAGATAAATCGGGCTGCTTATAAACGAGCGCCCACGGCACCAGAATCAACACCACACAGCAGACAATTATTTTAAAAGTATTCAACTTTTCCATATAATCCATAATAAACTGCGCAAAGAATAAAATCAATAAAATTTTCGCAGTTTCTGAGGGTTGAAACTGAAGTCCTCCTATTTTCAGCCACCTCTGGGCTCCTCCGGCATCCTTTCCCATAAATATAACAAGCGCAAGCAAAACCAGATTACCCAGATACATCAGCCAGTGCAGTTTTAGAAAAAACGAATAATTAAAGAAGGAAAGGGCAATCATTATCACGGCTCCCGCCACCACTCCGGCAAGCTGCCTTCTCTGCAGCGCCGGTTCCGCGCTTCCGATTGCCATTACTCCTATTCCCNCNAGAGCAAGCACCATTATTATTANTTTAAAATCATAATCCCGTATTCTAAACCGTTTNAACATAATTTCNTNTCCTGCTCATGG